>DOIX01000433.1 GCA_003511885.1 Cyanobacteria bacterium UBA11153 | reverse complement strand
GAATTTTGAGGGGTGTAACTCCTATTCCTGGTACTTGTCACTATAGCCATGCACTCTTATCTAATTGCCGTCAAGATTTCAGATTTATACAGCAAGCCCTAAATAAGTAATGGGGAATGGGGAATGTCTGAGAGAGTTTTAACTTTTGAGTAGATGACTTTAGCGAGAGTTTTTACTTTTTACCCAGACCCCCATCCCCATCTTAACGGAGGAAACTACTAATCAGCCAGAAGATAAAAAATGTCAGCAAACTGGCAAATTGTTCTCCTGTTAACCCGATACTATTGAGTTGAGGATCCAATAGACTCCCAAATACAGGTCCCAATCCTAAACCAACTAATAAACCAATCATGGTTAACAAAACAGCACGCCAAAATTTTTGTTCTTTGCGATTGATAAAATAAATACTAGCTCCGAAACCCAATGCAATAACTAAAGGGAGAATTGACACCTCTGGATAGAAAACAGTCAAGCCACTTAAAATGACAAACACTGCCCCAGGCACAAGCATATCGCCACCACTGGGATTGTCCCAAAAACCCTTGAGCCAACCACCAGGAGAATTAGCCGGGGATGGGGGAAAACTCACCGGGGGCTGGGGCAATTTCTCTGGGAAACGAATCCTTTCCGGGACTTTAATTTTCCCTTCTTGGCGCATTCTCAGACGATCCATAATAATCGCATCGTAAGCAGCCTCTACTGCCTCCAACTGTTTTGGTTCGCTGCGATACTGTTGTATCAGGCGCGATTTCGCTGCCTGAATTTCTTCAAACGAGGCATCTTCTGTTACCCCAAGCTTTTCATAGGGATTTTGATCGCTCATGCAAAACCTCCGGGAGATCCCTTATTTTCACTAGTTTGACACTCCCCTGCCTCTTGAGGTGGGGATTCTCCTCTAGGATATATAACTACCGATCCCGATAGCTATAAACCGAAACAACTGCCTGACTAAACCGCTGCCTTAAATTTAGTGGCAGTTGAGAGGGGAAGATCGAGTCCCCCTCCAAGCTAGTTTAGCCTGTTCCTCCCACAGAAGTCCTCTCTGCCACAAATTGTTTCAATTTTGCGAAAAATGCTCCTTTGATGGACTGGAGCGTAACTGCTCCAGTAACAGTTTCTGTTGCATCCAAATTGGCTATACTGTCAGGAGCTATTGGCATTGCCCTGTTTTACGAGGATAATTGAGTTAAATGCTTAATATATCATTGGTGTTAACAATTCTGTATCATGATTCCCGATCCAGTGGTTCGTGGGAAGTATTGAGTAAAATATATAAACCAATGGTATGGACAAACGTGCATCTGTATCTTGTCTCAGTTCTCGATCCAGTTATCCGTGGAAGTAAATGACCATGGCCTCTGCCAAGATTCTTGTCGTGGATGACGACCCGGCAATCCGTAATTTAATTATTCGCTTTTTGAGCCAAAAGAACTATAATATGGAGTCGGCTCATGATGGGAAGACGGCGCTGGCACTGTTCGATCAATTTAATCCAGACCTAGTGGTTTTGGATGTAAATTTGCCTGACGCTTTGGGGTACAACCTCTGTCAGGAAATGCAGCGCCGCACCGATGTCTTTGTCCTCATGCTTACCAGTAGGGGAGATGCCGCCGACAAAGACATTGGGTTTAAACGAGGTGCTGATGATTACCTGACTAAACCTTTTGATTTGCAGGAATTGGAAAACCGAGTGGGAGCGATTTTGAGGCGCAGGCGAGAAGTGATTGTCACTGAACAACAGCGGCTCATCTTCGATCATTTGGCGATCGATCCGACTCGTCGAGAGGTGACGCTTCATGACAAACTAGTGCCGTTGACTGCTTTGGAGTTCGATCTTCTGTATTTTCTTGCTCGTCATCCCGGTCAGGTTCTCCGTCGTTCGGAGCTAATCCAGGAAGTATGGGAGTATGATTATGTGGGAGACCAGCGAGTAGTTGACGTTCATATCGGTCAAATTCGCAAGAAGATCGAAATCAATGCTAGCGATCCCAAATTAATTCAAACTATTCGGGGGGTTGGTTATAAGTTTGAAAATCCTCTTGGGGTGGATCGACAAAGTCAGCCCAGTTAGCGCGCATTGATTCGGTCGATGTCCTGTCGGATGTTTTATTTATGGGCGCGACGCTCCTCCCCATACTTAAAATATAGGATCTCACCCGTCGCGCATTTTCAGTGACGGTGGGGGTGAGGAAAGTGAGTTGGAGATGGGATCGTTTTCCAGCGTTGTCTAATGAATTAGCGATGAGACGTATCGCGATCGCCAGAGTCTACCACAGTTGGCTCTGTGGTAGCAACTACGTTGGATTCAGGTAGTTTCGGTTTAGTCACCGCTTGTTCTATCTGTTCAGCTTCCCGTTTAAACTCGCTTTCAAACTCTTTCGATGCGTCTTGAAAGCCGCGAATAGCCTTTCCCAAACTCCTGCCCACCTCCGGTAACTTCTTGGGACCGAATACTAATAAAGCAATAACTAAAATCACCGCCATTTCCGGCAAGCCAATACCAAAAAAGTTCACCTAATCGCCTCCTCCGCTATTCTATATCTTGTTATTTTTACACTTGAGTCTCGACAAAAGCGATCTTGGCGCGATTGCGCGATCGCTAATATTTAACCATACCACCAATCCCAATTACCCTTAACCAAAATCGCCAATAGTACTATACCTCCTAGACTTAAATCTGGGAGGTTTAGCAAAAGTCACTAATTTGTGGGACAAATTTATCCAAACATTCCAGCCAGACAATTGAGCCTGAGCCGGGAGATTCAGATTATGGTTAACGGACTCCCCCGATTGAAACACGGGGGATTCTGAAAAGGTTGTTCCCTGCCAGAGACTATGGAGTTCGGTTTTACCAACCCACCTGAATCCCATCAATGAGGATTGTGGAGTTGTATAGCTGCAAAATAATCAGCAAGAAGACGAAAAACAGCAGCATGAAGACCGCCATTAGGTTTGTGGTTCCCCAACCGGGAGCCACTTTACCATACTCAGAGTTCAGGGGTTTGAGAATATCTCCTAATCGCGTCCGTTGTGCCATAGCTCACCTATAAATACCTTCAATTACCAGGATTCTATCAGGGAACATTCTATCATCGATCGCAAATAAATAAACTCCAGACACAACGGGGGATCGACGTACCTTCCTGTTGGGGATTCCGGCAAGGAAACCTGCCCACCGCCGGGATAAAGTATGCTAGGCTAAGATAACTATCCATATTTACCCCATGGAACCCTCAACATTTATCATTATTGCGATCGCCGCTATTGTGATGGTCATCACTGGCTTCTCAATCTATACGGCATTTGGTCCCCCCTCGGCTCAATTGAGCGATCCTTTTGAAGATCACGAAGATTGACTCTTTAGCCACTAGCGTTTATTAACCCCATTCTCGCGGATGTGGGGTAATTTTAGTGCTTGCCATAGCCCATCCAGACTAACCTCAATTTCAGGCAGTCAAACTCAAAAGGAGAAAGAAAAAGCAGTAAAAAGTCAAGTACAAAATATTGTAAGATTCGATTTTTAACCAGAAAAACTGTAACTATTAACCCAGAGAAAATGATCCTAAACAAGCGTTACCATCAATTTGATTCCAGTCAGATTATGCACCGCGCCGAGGAATTGGTGAGCGCAGCATCTAATCGATATCGGATTACCGTACAAGTAGCAAATCGTGCCAAGCGCCGTCGCTATGAAGACTTTGAAAATCTTGACGATCCCATGATGAAGCCAGTACTGCGAGCTATTATCGAAATGTCAGATGAAATGAGCCAACCGGAAATTATTGGGGATTAGAGAAAATGGGAGTGGGGAGTTCTCATGTTTAAATGGAGTCACAGGAGAAAATACAAAAAAACTAGCCGCCTGCTTATGGGTTTAGCTCTGGCAAGCCTAACTGGTGTAGTCTTATCTCTGGGCAGTATCAATATCGCCAACTCAGGATGGTGGCTCCAGATTAACTCCAAACCAGTCACAGCCCAAGTCATTCCACCTCAAGATGTTTGGCGGGAAGTTTACCGACAGTTACCCAGTTTACCTTTAGAAAACCAATATATCAGTAAGGAAACAGGTGAGGTAGCATCAAATGATACCCTAATCGGTCGCTTGATTCGCTATCACATCTACGTGAAAAATCGTCCACCACTGTACCGTTTTGATTGGAAGCTAACTTTAGGGGATTATCTGGGAGTTAATGATTATTTAGTAGAAGAGAAATATCCCAGTAGTAACACTTTAGGGCAAAATCCGATGGAAGGCGATCGCGCTGCCATTCAAAAGCTAACTCGCGCCCAACGGAATGCTTTGGTAAATGTATTAGCCAGTATTTTCAATCCCCATCCCTCTGAAACTACACCACCGACACCAATACCTTCCCCATCACCTTCCCCAACTTCCCAACCTACGACTATTCCCAGACTTCCTCAACCTGGAGATGCTCAGTTGCTCAAACCTTGAATCAGGCAGGGGGCAGGGGGGACAAGGGGGACA
>DOIX01000434.1 GCA_003511885.1 Cyanobacteria bacterium UBA11153 | reverse complement strand
TAAGAGCGGGAACCGCTGTAGTTCACAATTCTGTAAAATCTGCACTCCAAAAAGACGGGTGGACAATTACCCACGATCCACTCTATATCGATCTTGCTGATGGACAGTTACAGATTGACTTGGGGGCACAACGCCTAATTGCTGCTCAACGACAGAATGAATTGATTGCTGTAGAGGTGAAAAGCTTTGTCGCAGCATCAGCCGTTTCTGAATTTCACACTGCTTTGGGGCAGTTTCTTAACTATCGAGTTGCCCTTAAACTAAAAGAACCCACTAGAATTCTCTATCTGGCAATTCCTGTAGCAGTATATCAAGACTTCTTCTCACGCCAACTCCCAAAACTTAGCGTTGAGGAATATCAATTAAAACTACTTGTATTCAATCCTGAAACAGAGGAGATTGTGCAATGGCGCAACTAGACGAATATCAAAAAATTATCCAAACCATCCTAACGCAACACGCTCAAGCAACTCCAGCCTACGGCGAAATCGAGCGCCAAACTCTATTCGATTGCGAACGAAATCATTACCAACTTGTCAACATTGGCTGGGAAAAACACCGCCGTATTTATGGCTGCTTGATTCATATTGATATTAAAGATGATAAAATTTGGATTCAATATGACGGAACCGAAATTGGAGTTGCTAACGAACTTGTGGAACTTGGAGTGCCCAAACAAGACATTGTTCTTGCCTTTCATTCTCCCTTTATGCGGCAGTTAACTGAGTTTGCTGTCGGCTGATGTCTTCTTAACTAGCGATTTTCAAAGATATGTAAAACAAAAGCATCAATAAACCGCCAAGGATTTTTATCCCTGTCTCATAGCTAAAGATACAAAATTAACCCAATAACCCACACTCCCCCTTGAGGAAGAAATTGCTTATGCGTCTACATCCTAGAATTCTCAAATTTGCGATCCTGCTCCTTTGCAGTTTCCTGTTAGTAGTGACATCTACTCTGTTCCCTCCGATTTTTCATTTCTCACCGACTAGAGTTCAAGCGCAAACCGTTGAAAACCTCGTAGTAAAACCAAATCAGAGCGATAATTTTAGCAATTTTGCTGATTGGTGTTCCCATAAAGACGCTCTTTCTCAGCAACAACGACATACGGTTGAAGTATTGTTGACGGAGGCTCAAACCTCGGATTGTAATCAAGCTAATGAGATACTTTCAAATATTACTAAGCTGGGGCTATATAATAATCAAATTAGCGATATTACTCCTCTCTCCAACCTGACTAATCTTAGTGGGCTGAGACTAGATAATAATCAAATCAGCGATATTACTCCTCTCTCCAAGCTGACTAATCTTATTGCGCTGAAACTAGATAATAATCAAATCAGCGATATTAGTCCTCTTGCCAAGCTGACTAATCTTATGTTGCTGGAACTATATAACAATCAAATTAGCAATATTACACCTCTCGCCAACCTGACTAATCTTAATATGATGTTGCTAGAGAATAATCAAATCAGCGATATTACACCTCTCTCCAACCTGACTAATCTTAATACCCTGGGACTATATGACAATCAAATCAGCGATATTACACCTCTCTCCAACCTGACTAATCTTAGTTTTCTGCGGCTGGGTAATAATCAAATCAGCGATATTAAACCTCTCTCCAACCTAACTAATCTTAATACCCTGGGACTATATAACAATCAAATCAGCGATATTACACCTCTCTCCAAGCTAACTAATCTTGGTTCCCTGGGGCTATATAACAATCAAATCAGTGATATTACACCTCTCTCCAACCTGACTAATCTTACTTGGCTGTTGGTATATAACACTCAAATCAGCGATATTACCGCTCTCTCCAACCTGACTAATCTTAGTTTGCTGGGGATAGATAACAATCAAATCAGTGATATTACACCTCTCTCCAACCTGACTAATCTTACTAGACTGAGGCTAGAGAATAATCAAATCAGTGATATTACTCCTCTCTCTAAATTGACTAATCTTACTGAGCTGTGGCTAGATAATAATCCAATTAGCGATATTACTTCTCTCTCTAAGCTGACTAATCTTACTAAGCTGATGCTAAATAATAATCAAATCAGCAATATTACAGATATCTCCAATTTTACTGATCTTATTTGGCTGGAGCTAAGTAATAATCAAATCAGGGATATTAAACCTCTCTCTAACCTGACTAATCTTACTTATCTTAGTCTAGATAACAATCAAATCAGCGATATTACACCCATCTCCAACCTGACTAATCTTGCTGTGCTTTGGCTAAGTAACAATCAAATCAGCGATATTACTCCTCTCGCCAAGTTGACTAATCTTACTGGGCTTTGGCTAGGTAATAATCAAATCAGCGATATTACACTTCTCTCTAAGATGGGTATCATTTATTTTGATTGGTAATAGCTTATAAAAGTGTCATCATACAGATATCTTAGCTGTTGCGTGTCTTTGGGTTAATAAATATACCTTTTGCCTAAATCAGAGAATGCCCCCTAAATCCCCCAATTCTGGGGGACTTTCAATTCAATTTCCCCCCAGAATTGGGGGGTTAGGGGGGCAAAAATCTACTTTAGCAAGGGGTATAATAATAAACCACTAAGACACTAAGGAAGAGATGGAGAATCTTATCGGGTAAATGGAGTAAAATATATCTATTCGTTCTTTTTCATCTCTACCACCGTGCAAATTCCCCGCCTCCATCCAGATACTATCGAACAAGTTAAGCAACAAGCCGATATTGTTGATGTTATTTCCGAAAGAGTTGTCTTGCGGAAACGTGGCAAAGATTATGTGGGCTTGTGTCCCTTTCATGACGAAAAAAGCCCCAGTTTTACTGTTAGCCCTAGCAAGCAACTCTATTATTGCTTTGGCTGTAATGCGGGTGGAAATGCGATTAAATTCTTGATGGAGGTAGGGAAACAATCTTTTGCGGATGTGGTACTTGATTTGGCACATCGCTATCAAGTACCTGTCCAAACTTTAGCACCAGAAAAGCGTCAAGAATTGCAGCGTAAGTTGTCGCTATTGGATCAATTATATGAAATCGTAGCCCTGGCGAAGGGATTCTATCAACATGTTCTCAGGCAACCTCAAGGAGAAGCATCTCTCAGTTATTTAAAAGTTAAGCGCCGTCTGTCTGAGGAAACAATTCAACAGTTTCAATTGGGTTATGCACCCCAGGGTTGGGATACTCTTTATCGATATCTAGTGGAACAGAAAAATCAACCTGTTCAATTAGTAGAAAAAGCTGGATTGATTTTACCTCGAAAAGAGGGGAATGGCTATTACGATAGGTTCCGGAATCGGATTATGATTCCAATCCACGATGTCCAAGGGCGTACAATTGGTTTTGGTGGGAGAACTACTATTGACGAACAACCAAAATATCTCAATTCTCCAGAAACTCCACTATTTAATAAAGGCAAAACTTTATTTGGATTAGATAAAGCCCGCGATGCTATTAGTAAACAAGATAAAGCGGTAGTTGTCGAAGGATATTTCGATGCCATCGCACTTCACGCCGCTGGAGTCAAAAATGCAGTCGCTTCCTTGGGTACAGCCCTTAGTTTAGACCAAGTGCGCCTCCTGTTGCGCTATAGCGAATCTAAAACAATTATTCTTAATTTTGATGCAGATGCGGCTGGTAATAAGGCGGCGGAAAGGGCAATTGGCGAAATTGCTGATTTAGCCTATAAAGGACAAGTTCAATTAAGAGTGTTAAATTTACCAGAAGGGAAAGATCCCGATGAATTTCTCAGTCATGCTACTGATGCGGCTCAAAAATATCAGGAATTACTCCAAACTTCCCCACTTTGGATCGATTGGCAAATGAATCGACTAGTAATGGGGCAAAATCTAAAACAAGGAGATATATTTCAACAAGTTTCTCAAAAAATGGTAGAATTATTGACCAAAATTGAAGAAGAATCTCAGCGCATATATTATATTAGCCAAGCCGCTGAACGTCTGGCAAGTGGTAACCAACAACTCAAGCGACAGCTAGAAAAATCTTTCATTGCCCAGTTTAAAAAACAAAACCAACCGATCCTCAAAAGCAACGTCAAGAAAGACAATTCACCTCTCTTGCCCAAAAGTAGCGATCGCA
Source organism: Cyanobacteria bacterium UBA11153 (assembly GCA_003511885.1). Lineage (GTDB taxonomy): Bacteria > Cyanobacteriota > Cyanobacteriia > Cyanobacteriales > Coleofasciculaceae > Limnofasciculus. The sequence goes on along the minus strand of DOIX01000434.1, from coordinate 22,790 downwards.
ATCTTTTACAAATAGCAGAATCCTTATTATTAATCGTCTACCTACACTGTCCAGAATATAGGGAAATAATTATCGAGACATTAGAAGAAAAAGACTTAATTTTCACTCTACCTCATCACCGATTTCTCTGGCAGCAAATATTAGAATTGGAACCAACTATCTCAGAATCCAATCGAACACCCAATCCCCTCATGTCCTTAATTCAACAACGTAGTATTGAATTTCCCAAAGAAATGGCACAGGTAAACCATCTTTTTCATTTAAGTGAAAAGGGTGTGGAAGATATTATCCGCACACCCATGGTAATTAGAGGGGCAGCAGCTTGTATGGAAATAGTCAGTTATGAAAAGCATCGCCGTTATTGTTTAGAAAAATGGCAGAAACTCGATCCCACTAGAGATTTAAAACAAAAGGAATACTACTGGCAAGAATTAAAATTAGCGGATAAACAAATTAAAGAGTTAGAAGCTTTCCGTCAGAGTAATTTTTTAGATATTATTGACTTAACCTAATGCGAATTTTCTAAAATAGCGCTACATATTAACCCTCCCAACTCCCCTTATTAAGCAGGGCTGTTTCAAGAATGAAATTTGATAGAGCTAGAAAGCAGACTGGGCGAGATTTTCAGGTGATTCAAGTAAAAATAAACCCGATTTCTTCAAGAAACCGGGTTTATGGTGCGTAATTCAAAATCAGCCCTTATGGACAGAATAAGGTATCGCGAGTATTCCTTCCCGTGATAGGATTAGTACCACTAGCAATCGCACAGAGTTGTTCTTCGGTATCTGCACGAAACAAAACATCAGTAAAATCAGCCCCCTCAATAATTGCCCCATCAAATCTGGCATTGAAGGCAAATGCACCTTCAAGAATCGCATTCTTTAAATTAGCATTGAAAAAACGAGCAGTGGATATGGTAGAATAGCTAAGATCGGCTCCCTCTAAGTTAGCAGATTCAAGATTTGCGGAAAACAAGCTGACACCCCTTAAATTGGCATAACTTAAGTTGCTGTTGCGAAGATCCGCTCTAGTAAAGGTAGCTTCGGTTAAGTCGCGATGAGATAAATCTTCACCAATGAGGGATGCCTGATTGTAATCTAGCAGGAGAGCATGAGCAGGATTTGCGATCGCACCCAAACTGCCAACTATCGTCACTAAGAATAGAATAAAACTGACTAAAATCCTGAAAATCTGCTCGTATTGCCGATGAGTCATAATAGTTGAGGTAAGCAAAAAAAATGGTTGACAAAAATGGGGATACTAGCCACCTTTTCAAACCCAAGTCTGAATTTATGGCATGATTTCCTCTCTTGAATTATACTACCAGGCAACAAGACTCGTGAAGATTTTCCCCAACCCCACCGCAGCGCCTCAAAACCAAACCCCTAATGTCGGAGAATTAGGCGAAAAACTAGTTGCTGACTGGTTAAAAAATCGAGGTTGGACTATCTTACATCACCGCTGGCGTTGCCGTTGGGGAGAGATAGACTTAATCGCGTTGAATATGGGGAATAGGGAGTGGGGAGTGTGGGAAGAAGAGGAGTTGTTAGTTAAAACTCCAAACTATTTACCGAAAACTGAAAACTATTACCAGCCCAATTTACTCCATCCAATCTTGACTTTTGTAGAAGTAAAAACCCGGAGTAGGGGGAATTGGGATGGTGATGGTAGATTAGCAATTACTCCACGGAAACAAGCAAAAATTAGGCAAACAGCCGAAATATTTTTAGCAGAATATCCAGATTTAGCAAATATTAACTGTCGGTTTGATGTAGCTATTGTTAACTGTCAGCCCAAGAAGCAAACTTTCCGCATTGGGATAGCTGATAATGTCATAGAGGGCACATCTGTGGAGTTAGGTGAAGCCATCCAAATTGCCGGATACCAATTGATACTGCAAGAGTACATTGATTCAGCCTTTGAATAGTAAATTATGGATTTTTTGACGGATATATCTTTTGATAAACATCATCAGCTCCTTTCTCCCACTGTTACATCTTATCCTTGCCTACTCCCTCTGCAACTCAATACTTATCGCTGTGGAAAATTAACCACTCTCTCCATAAGCCAGTAATTGTGCGAATTGTTAAAGACTGCCATAAGTTCCCGAAGCTATTAGCTTGTGCTTCTTGAGAATATAGATAAAAATTGTGAGTTAATTATCAGGATAGCAGTTTAATTCTGCCCATTGCCTATTCCCCCTTCCGGGTTGCTTTTTAACAGGCAATTTGGCGGTTGAGTAAGATTTCCTGATGTCATACCATCGGGTACAGCAGCAACTAGGGTTACCTCACCTTCTTCATTAGTTACCCAGCCTGTTGCTTCGATGATGGGGGAATTGGGATCTCTCCCTTCAGGAGCGCGAAATTTGGGATGCCGAAGGCGAGCGAAGCTATCGCCTTCGGCATCATTCATCGCAATTTGAGGCTCTTCGGGATTGGTACTTGGTAATTGGGAATTAATGAGAGGAGACTGCTTCCCAATTACGGAAGAATTCACCCCTTCCGTAGGTAATGAAAAATCTTGTAAATCTCGCCAAACTGTTTCACCTCTTATCATCGCAGTTGGATCTTCTGGTAAGCCACCTCTGCCCGTAATTGTAAATGAATTTCCTTCGGCGGCGGCACAACCGACAATCACTTCTTTAGTGGAATCAACTATCTCTTCGGGTAATTTAATTAATCCAGAGGTAGGATCTACTTCTGGATTATTAATCGTGACAATTCCCTCAATTCCTGTGTTGGAACTAGCATTGATTTCGCTGAGAGAATTATTGAGAGGCCCTCTAGTGGGAACTAAGCCAAAAATCCCGGAAGTACTAATATTAATATTGCCTCCATTTCCCATAAAAGCATTGGCGATAATTTCGCTGTTTTCTGTTGTGATACCCACGATTAATGAGGATTCAATATTAATGTTGCCTCCATCTCCCATATCTCCAGCTTGGGCAGTAATCTTTCCGCCATTTCTTAAGAGTAAATAATCTTCTATTTTGAGGTTAATATTGCCACCTATACCAGATATAGTAGCAGCATTAATTTCTCCTTTTTCATCTAAAATAATCTCTCTAGCGCTGATATTTATCTCTCCAGCATTACCCAGCCCTTGATTTTCAACACTAACTTTACCTGAATTTGAGATCAGCAATCTGGGTGTATTCAGGATCAAAGTACCAGTATTGCCAACAGGTACTGTTGGTACTCCTAAAATTATTTGAATCGGCTGATTACCTAGGACTGATGACGAGATGAAACTCTTGAGTGAAGTATCAGAATCGAAGCCACTAACTTCAATTGATTCTGAAGCATTAATCGTCAAACTTCCATCCACTCTGTTGCCTGATGTATTGGGAACAATACCTCCACCATCTCTGTTAATACGTCCTCCGTCTCTAACAATTAACCTGGATGTATTGATCGTTAAATTACCAGTATTACCGGAACCATTTGGTCCTACCCCTACTCCAATACCACTACGAATCCTTTGTGACAGGGGGCTAAAGCGATTTACCCCAATTATTTCCACAGAATCGGTAACGTCGATCCTGAGATTTCCTGTTGCACCAATACCAAAAGTTTGATTGGCTAAAACTGCCCCATCAATTAGTTGCAAATGGGTAGTTGATATAGTCATATCTCCGCCATTACCTATGCCAAAAGTTCTAGCACGGATACCGCTATTACTCTGAGGACTAAAGGGGGATGCTCCGATCAATTTTAGCTCGTCATTAGCCTCGATAGTGATATCACCGCCACTACCTATATTGAAGGTAAAAGACATGATATTTGCCCCACCTCTAACTAATAAATTGGTAGTATAAACACTAATATTGCCAGCATTTCCTTTTCCTACTGTTTGAGTTCTCAAGCCACTGGGAATACCTTTAGGATTATCTCCACTTAAGTCTATTAATTCTGAATTAAATACATTAATATCTCCTCCCGGTAAAGAGCCTTGATTGTTGGTGAAAGCCAGGGAACCACCACTCATAGTTATCTGTCTGCCTATTATGTCAATACCGCTGCCTCCACTGCCACTGCCATCGAGTAATGCGCCATTAGATAAGCGAATATTTCCGTAGTTTTGGACATTGAAATAATTAAAATTCCAGCCTTGAGTAAGAGGATTAAAAATTACTTTTCCGGTGGCAATACTAGCAAGTTCGATATGTCCGCTTTCTGCTGTTAGAAGTCCTCCGTTGAGATTAATATCTCCACCAATTAAAGCTAGGGTATTACCTGGTTTTACCTGCAATCCGAGAGTATTACTGCTTCGTTGCAAAGGTGCAGTAGCAGGATTTCCTTTCACTGTCAAAGGGTTTCCTGTACCAGAAACTGCGATCCCGCCCGGATTTGCACCAAATTGTAAACCAATGGGAACATTAATCGTTAATAAGGGTGGCGGTTGGGGGTTAGTCGCACTAAATAAACTCCCATCGGGAAAGAGAATACTATCAGCAGTACTTGCTAAAAATGAACCTCCTATATTTAATTTTGCATTGGCTCCAAAAATAATTCCATAAGGATTGATTAAAAATAGATTCGCTCCCCCATTAGCTTTAATTATTCCATCAATGTTAGAACTACTTGCACCTGTGACTCTGGTAATAATATTGATAATTGAATTATTATTTTGAAAATAAGCTGTTTCTCCCGTACCAATATCAAACTGACTGAAGCTATGAAATAAATTATTTCCAACAGTTTCCCCGCCTTGAATCTGCCACTCTTGACTAACTCGATTGACAATAGAATTGTTTCTCAAAGTTGCATCTGGGCTAATTTGGGCATTAACTGTAGGTGTGGATAAGCCGATTAATATAATAGGTGCTATTTGCCAAACCAGACAGCGCATCGCTTCCGTTAATTTTGAGTTTTGAGTTTTGAGGTTTGAGGAATGACAAATGAGGTTTGAGCTTTGAATGCGTGAATGCTTGACCTATATACTATCCCCCTCTCCCTAATCCTTCCTGTTCCTCATTTTTGACTTTTGACTTAATTATTGTGGTACTCCAAAAGATGACAGTTGGTGGCAATTGGGGACACTGGCTTGGTGACTTGAAGGATTAGGATTAGTCTCAGGAGCCACGAGGATGACATTGCCTTGTTCATCTCTGACCAAACCCGTTGCTTCTACTATACCAGCTTTTGCATTTATCTGGGAATTGCTAATCGCAGTTTGAGGATTTTGAGAATTGGTAATGGGTAATGGGTAATTGGTAACAGAAGACTGACTTTTGACAACTGAGGTATTTTCTCCGGCGGTTACTAGTGAAAAATCTTGCAAATCTCGCCAAATAGTTTGTCCGCGAATTGTTCCTGTAGGATCTTCTGGCAAACCACCACGCCCAGTAATTGTAAATGTGTTACCTTGGGCAGCGGCACAAGTGACAATAATTTCATCGCTAGGATCGCTTAAATTATCTGATAATTCTATTAATCCAGAATTAGGATCTATCTTTAAAATATTCGTATTAAAATTTCCAGGATTCCCAAACTTAGAACTAACAGTAATGTCACTTAAAGGGGTAAGTTGTGGGCGAAATTTAATCCCAAAAATACCCTGGGTAGTCAAATCGATATTGCCACCATTTCCGAGAAAAGCGTTGGCAGTAATATCGCTGTTTTCTCGATCGACAGCAACAATAAAACCAGCTTTGATATTCATATTACCACCATTACCACCTGCGGAGCTTGTCCCAGCCGTAGTTGAAATCTGACTGCCTCGGCGCAATAATAGCAAGTCTGATAATGATAGGTTAATATCCCCACCTTGCCCCGAAGCTGTAGCCGCTGTAATCGCAGATTGACGATCCAAAATTAAATTATCAGCTTTAATGTCAATATTACCACCTCTGCCAGATCCTTGAGAAGTTACGGCAGTGGAAATCTGGCTATTATTCAGGTAAACTAAATCATTTCCTTGGATCAAAATTTGACCTGCATCTCCTTTTCCGGCAGTGCTAGCAGTTACTTTAGATCCATTAGTTAAAGAAATATTGCTAGCATTAAAATTCAGAATTCCACCATTACCAATTGCTCCATTCTCAACACTATTGGCGATTGTACTGCGATCGATAAAAATGTCTTTCGCATTAATAGCAGTGCTGCCCGCATTACCAATTCCTTCTGTGCGACTGAAGACTTGGGAACCATTAGTCATGGAGAATATATTAGTGGTAATATTGATATCGCCAGCATCACCCCTACCCGTACCTCTGACTCGATTAAACAAACCAGATCCTCTGCCACTAGTAGCCCTTCCATTTAATAAAACACTGTCTCTAGCATTAATTGTAATATCGCCCGCATTGCCTTTGCCGTAAGTTGTGGAATTGATTGAAGCACCATTGTTTAGGGACAATAAACCAGTATTAATTTCAATGCCTCCCGCATTTGCCACCGCTGATGGACTAGCAACAATATTAAAAATATTGGATGTACTTCCGTTGAATTCTCCATCTAATAAAACACTCTCCCTTGCATTAATAATAATCTTACCTGTGTCTCCCTGAATATAAGTGTTGTTATCAATTTGCGCACCTTGAAGAATCCTTACGTTAGCAGCATTAATTCTAATATCACCTGTATTTCCTTGTCCCAAACTGTTGATTTTTATGACAGAGGAATTGCTTAAATTCACATCTTCTGCATTAATTAAGATACTTCCGGTATCACCACTACCACGAGTAGTATTAGAAATTGTCGCATTATTAATATCGATATTCCTGGCATTAACTGTAATATCTGCTACTTTTCCTGTACCAGACACAGTTGCCGCAATCTCTGAAGTAGATCCCATAGTTAATTGCGGAGTATTAATCGTTATTTTACCTGTATTGCCAGAATTAGTGCTTCGAGATACTAAACCGCTACTTGTGCCATAATTGGGGTTAAAGTTATGGGAATTCGAGGGTAGTATAGTAGGTGGTATTTGTGTTATACCACCATGATTTTGTAAGGAAACATGTAAGGTATAGGTATCTCCTCGATCGATGCGATCGCCTTCTAGCAGGTTTAAACTAGAAGAAATTGTATTAAATTCACCCACGCCAATTACATAAGTTCCGGCTGATAATAGGGTAGAAATATAAGAATCTTGACTAGCAATACTGCCACTTCCTCCCGATTTGAGACTGGAATCGTCACTAAAACCAATAACTTCGCCTGTAGTTGGCTTGAATAGGAAAAGCATGGTATCTAGACTTCCGGGAAGATTGCTATAACCATTTCCCCCATCAATATCGAAAATTGCTGTACTATTGGGCGCGTTTACTGTAAATGAGTAATAATCAAATCCATCTGTAGCTGTCCCTAAAACAGTTTTTCCGCTGGTAATTTGGTCTGGGGTACGTTGCACGGAAAGGTAAGGAATTCCTCCGGAACCAGATTTTTCAACATCTGGATTAAAATCAGTCTGAAATGGTAAATTATCGAGACTAAAAATAGGAATTCCCGTAAAAGGAGAAGAAATAAAGTCTTGACTGCTTCCATTAATATTGACAGTGCCTGTTCCATTAATTGTAATATCACCCGCACTGCCAGTATGCGTAGCCGAAGTGAGAATTTGTGCGCCACTTTCTAAAATTATGTCTTTTCCATTTACCTCAATTGAACCACCATTACTGCTACTATCAGTAGCCGTGGCAATAAATCCGCGATTAGCTAACCGAATAGTTCCCTGACTGGGATCGGCTTGATTAATGATAATATTGCCAGTTGTGCCACTATTAACTATTTGGGAATGGCTGAGAATACCACTAAATAGTCCATCTGATGTGAAACCAGAAATATCGAGATTCTTAGTATTAATTTCAATATTTCCTGCCTTTCCTGTGGCTTGGGTAATCGTCTCAATTCTCCCTCCCGATGTTAAAGCAAGGGAATTAGCAGTAATATGAATATTACCGCCATTTCCCAATGCGCTAGATGACACCGTATTGGCAATTAAACTCTTGTCACTTATGCTAATGTCTCCAGTCGCATTAATTAAAATATCTCCAGCAATAGCACCTGATAAACCACTATTAGAAGCAATTCCGGCTCGGAGTTGAGAATCGCCAGCAATATTAAGATTATCGCTATAAACTGTAATATTACCGCCCCTAGTGGTTGTGGTAACATTTGCGATCGCACCATTGCTCAGAGTGACATTTCCTCGCTGGATAGATGGCGGAAAGGAAGGGATAATATTTTGGAGGCTAATCCTCCCTTCTCCCAGTAATCCACCTAGATAAATTTGTCCTCCTGGAGCAATAAGTTTACCTCCATTAATGTTAACGTTACCACCGAGTAAAGATAATGTTTGATGCGGCGAGACGGCAAGATTAGATTGCTGGACTTCCACATCTGCAACATTACTATTATACTGCAAACCAATGGGAAGATTGATACTTAGTAAGGGTGGGTTTTGGGTATCTTTAGCACTGAATAAATTGCCATCGGTAAACTCAATAGCATCGGCAGTACTGGCAATAAATGAACCACCGATATTTAGAGAAGCATTTGGACCAAAAACAATACCATTAGGATTGATTAAAAATAAGTTAGCACCACCGTTAGCATGGATAATTCCATTGATATTAGATATTTTATTGCCAGTTACACGACTAATAATATGAGAAATATCTGTCACATTATAGTCAAAGAAAGCTTCGTTACCACTGGGTATAGAAAACTCGGTAAAACTGTGGAATAAGTTCCCTCCTACAGATGTACCTCCAGTAATATTGAAAACATTTCCGGCTTGGTTAACATTAGTATTTAGAGTATTATCTGGGATGATTTGAGCAAAAGCATTAATAGGTAATTCCCCCATAATTATTGCCATCAATGTATTGGTTAAACCCAATTTTAATAACAAATAAATTCGGTTTAAATTCATATTGATTAGTATCCACCTCAAAGGAATTAAAAAAGTTTGAAATTGTAGCCGAATAAGCTATCGTAGTTGACAGTTAAATACCTATTTCCTGTCAACTATTCACTTTCCAGTGTAAAAAGTTGAAAATTGACAGTTACATAAGATTTATCCATCAAATATTAACCATCAATAATCTAATGTTATATATATGTAGATGCAAACCGTTAGTTAACCCTGATTGAAACTTCTCTATTCTCTATTGCCTATTCCTATTCACTGTTATTGAGGTACTGTAAAGGATGATAGTTGGTGGCAATTGGGGATGCTGGCTTGGTAACCTGAAGGATTAGGATTATTATCGGGAGCCACTAGGATGACATTTCCTCGTTCATCTCTGACCAAACCTGTTGCTTCTACTATAGCAGCTTTTTCATTTCTCTGGTAATTGCTAATCGCAGTTTGAGGATTTTGAGAATGGGTAATTGGTAATTGGTAATTGGTAACAGAAGACTTACTTTTGACAACTGAGGTATTTTCTCCGGCGGTGACTGGTGAAAAATCTTGCAAATCTTGCCAAATAGTTTGTCCGCGAATTATCCCTGTAGGATCTTCTGGTAAGCCACCGCGCCCTGTAACTGTAAAGGAATTTCCCTCGGCTGCGGCACAACCAACAATTACTCGCTCGCTGGGATCTGTTAATATTTCTGGTAGTTGGACTAATCCGGTACTGGGGTTAACATTGAGAGTGTTAATTTCGACAACGCCATCAACTCCTAATTCGGAGCTAGCAGTAATATCGCTAAATGGTGTGAGTTTGTCTCTAAATTGTAATCCGATAATGGAGTCTGATGTGATTTGGATTTTTCCGCCATTCCCTTGAAAAGCATTGGCGGTAATATCGCTATTTTCTGTGGGAATTGCCACAATCAATGGACTTCTAATATAAATATTACCTCCATCTCCACCTGTCCTTGCATTTCCTGCTGTTGCCGTAATTTGACTATTGTTACGGAGGAGTAATAAGTCATTAAGATTGAGGTGAATATCTCCACCTGTACCTGAAGCTGAAGCGGCTGTAATGGCAGATTGTTTATCCAAAACTAACGTATCAGATTGAATTTCAATATTACCACCTCTACCTACTCCTTGAGGAGTTACAGCAGTAGAAATCTGACTATTATTTAGATAAATAGAATCATTACTTTGGATAAAAATTTGACCAGCATCTCCTTTTCCAGCGGTACTGGCAGTTACTTTTGCGCCATTAACTAAAGAAATATTTGTGGCATTAAAGTTGAGGGTTCCTCCATTACCAATTGCGCCAACTTCGACACTACTAGCGATGGTACTTTTACTAATAAAAATATCTCTAGCATTAATAGTGGATCTCCCGGCATTCCCAATCCCTTCTGTACGGTTGAAAATTTCTGCACCATTAGTTAGGGAAAGAACATTAGTAGTAATATTAATATCGCCAGCATTACCAATACCCGTACCTCTGACTCGACTCAAGAAATTAGAACCTCTGCCATTAGTTGCCCTGCCATCTAATACAACACTTTCACTGGCATTAATGGTAATATCTCCGGCATTGCCTTTACCATAAGTTGTGGAATTCAACGAACCACCATTGGTTAGAGTGAGGAAACGAGTATTAATTTCAATACCTCCCGCATTTCCTACTGCGGATGGCCCAGCTACAATATTAAAAATATGAGATGTATCTCCCTTGAATTCTCCATCCAATAACACGCTATTGCTAGCATTAATAACTATTTTTCCTGTATCTCCCTGAATATAAGTACCGTTATCCAGTCTTCCGCCTTGGAGAAACGTTACGTTTGCGGCATTAATTCTAATATCCCCTGTATTTCCTTGTCCCAAATTACTGATATTTACCAAACCGCGATCGCTTAATTTGACATCTGTGGCATTAATTAGGATACTTCCGGCATCACCACTGCCACGGGTAATATTAGAAATTGTCCCATTATTAATATCAATATTACTGGCATTAACTGTAATATCTGCCACTTTGCCCGTGCCAGACGTAGTTGCGATAATTTCCGATCCAGATCCCATTAATAATTGTGGCGTATTAATAGTAATGCTACCTGTATTTCCTACACCACTACTGCGAGATACTAAACCACTAGTCGCTCCATAATTAAAGTTATCAGGATTAACAGATGGAGGTGAGGGTACTTGTCCGATATTACCGCGATTTTGCAAAGAAACTTGTAGAATATAAGTGTCTCCTATATCAACGCGATCCCCTTCTAGCAGGTTTAACCGAGAAGGAATTGTATCAAATTCACCTACACCAATTACATATCTTCCAGGCGATAAGAGGGTGGAAAGATAAGAGTCTTGATTGACGATACTTCCACCTCCTCCCAATTTTTCATTGGCATCGTCATTAATGGCAATAACTTCTCCTGTATCTTGGTTAAAGAGGGCAATTTCTGTGTCTAAACTTCCGGGAATATTACTATAACCATCTCCCCCATCAATATCAAAAATTACTCGACTATTTGGTGCATTTACTGTAAATGAATAATAATCAAATCCAGTATTTGCTGTACCCAATACAGTTTGCCCGCTAGTAACTTGGGTTGGGGTTCTTTGGATGGAAATATAGGGAATTCCTCCCGCACCAGAGGCTTCAACATTGGGATTCAGATTCGTATTAAATTGTAAATCATCTAAATTAAAGACTGGTAATCCCATAAAAGGAGAAGGGATAAAGTCGGTGCTACTTCCAGTAATATTTACTTTACCAGTTGCATTAATTGTAATATTTCCAGCGCTACCACTATTAGTGGCAGAAGTAAGAATTTGTCCGCCACTTTCGAGAATCAGGTTGTGGGTATTTACCTCAATTGCGCCACCATTACTACTACTATCGGTAGCCGTGGCAATAAATCCGCGATTAGCTAACCTAATTGTCCCTTGAAAATTATTATTTTGCCTAATCGTAATATTACCAGTTGCACCACCTAGTAGTGTTTGAGAGTAACTGAGAATACTGCTAAATAATCCATTTGGTGTAAAACCAGAAATATCGAGATTGTTGGTATTGATGGCAATATTTCCCGCTGTACCTGGGGCTTGAGTCACGGTAGCAATTCTTGAACCTGATGTTAAGATAAGAGCATTGGCAGTAATGTTAATATTCCCTCCATTTCCCAATCCGCCCAATGCCAAATTATTGGCTATTAAACTTCTATTACTTAAGTTAACATCTCCGGTAGCATTAATTAAAATATCTCCAGCACTAGCTCCTGCTATCCCGCTATTAGGATCGATGCCAGCCAGGAGTTGAGAAGTGTTAGTAATATTGAGGTTATTGCTGTTAATGGTAATATTACCACCGTTAACTGATGAGATAGACGAGATTGTATTTGCGATCGCGCCATTTGTCAAAGTCACGTTTCCTCGCTCCACAGATACTGGAAATAAAGGGCTTTGGAGATTAATCAGCCCTTCTTCCACTAATCCACCTAGGAAAATTTTTCCTCCTGGCGCTGTTAATTTTCCCTCGTTTATCGTCACATTACCACCGAAAATACCTAGAGTTTGATTGGGCAAAACTGCTAGTCTAGATCCCTGTACTTCCACACCAGCAACACTACTGCCATACTGCAAACCCAGGGGAATATTAATACTGAGCAAGGGCGGAGTTTGAGTATTTTTTGCACTGAAAGAGATGCCATCAGCAAACTCAATACTATCCGCCGTACTCGCAATAAATGAACCACCAATATCGAGTTGGGCATTAGGACCGAACACGATACCATTAGGATTGATCAGAAATAGATTAGCACTCCCATTTGCCTGAATTGTGCCATCAATATTAGATATTTTATTCCCAGTGACGCGACTGATAATATTCGTAATTTCCGTCACATTATAGTCAAAAAATGCTATACCGTTACTGGGTATAGAAAATTCAGTAAAACTGTGGAATAGATTTCCATCTAAAGACGTACCTCCCGCGATATTAAAAATATTTTCCGATTGGTTGACACTAGTATTGAGAGTATTATCTGGGATAATTTGAGCAAAGACAGGAGTAAAATAAGCCTCAATCGTTACCAAGGCATTAGCAAAGGATAATATTAAGAAAAAACGAATCCAAAAAGGACTCATATAAATTGATCCTTAAGTCGTTATTTGTTGGTTTTTATACTATGTTATTTTTTATACTCAGAACTTACGCAGAGCATCTATCTGTAGGGTGCGTTAGCTTTCGCTAACGCACCATCTAGTATTGCTAGAGTCAGGAGCGTAACTCCTAATACTGTTTTCTCACCAATCCTTAAGCATAATTCCCAGGGAATAGAAGATAAACATCCTTTACCCCTTCAACCCCATACAATAAAGAAAGGCACAGGCTCACCCGTGCCCCTATATTTACTGTAACGCTAATCGAGATCAATAGCCTGCGATCGCAATCTGTCGCGGTTCATAATTAGATCCTAGCTTCTTGGCACAAAATCCTAAATCGCGATTTTGTCTCGGCTCAATCACTCGTCCCCAATCCATCGGTGTTACTATATATTCCGAGCCTTGCCTTTGGAAATTGCCATTCCAACTATTATTAATTGCGGCATCATCCATCTTAAATTTTAATTGCCAATCTCGCACCTTACTATTACCCTGATTAGCAATTTGGAAATTCATACAAAATCCATCCTGCCAATCAGATTGAATATTAGCTGTAGCTTTCAATTGAGATTTTGGATTGCTTGCTACAGGGTTATCTGGTTGAGAATTAAACGGGGATCCAATCGTTTGAGCTAATATTTCTTGAGGCTCATAATCCGATCCTCCCTTATTAGCACAAAATCCTAAATCCCGAGTTTGCCCGGGTTCAATACTTCGTCCCCAATCTAAGGGAGTTACGACATATTGGGAACCTTTGTTAGTAAAACTGCCACTCCAACTTTGATTAATTGCCGCCTGATTCATTTGAAATGATACTTGCCAATCCTTAACAGTGCTATTCCCCTCATTAATCACTTGTATACTCATGCAAAATCCATTTTGCCAATCTGAGGGAATATAAGGTAATACTTTGAGTTTTTGGCTGATGAGAGACGGTTTTGTTATCGGATTAATAACTACTGAATCGGGAGGTTTTGGGGTAGGATTAATAACAATGGGAGAATCAGTGGGTTCTGGTGTAGGATTAATAACTACTGGGAAAGGACTAGGTTTAGTAGCTATTGTCGCGTTATGAGCAAAGTTAGTAGCAATCAGGAGTCCCTGAAGTAAGTTTTGCTTGGAGGCATCCACTGTTGTCCAATCATCAAGGAGAATACCGCCCGTATCATCACTATTCGGATTCCAACTCCAATAGGTAAAACTTAAACCTTTTTTCTGGACGAAATCTGCCAGAGTATTTTGCCATTTTCCTTCCTTCGATTCGGGATCTGCACGCCTACCGCCAAATTCTCCAATATATACCGGAGCAATCCCTTTCGTGGCGATATAATTCCAGGCAATTTCCCATCTACTGTAGAGATTATTCGGAAATTTGGGGTCAGAAAACCAAGGTTGATTGAAAACTCCTGGTCCATACTCATGAGGAGAATAAACTAATTTATTGGGGCGAGATAGCCGTACCGGAAAACGCTCTACACCTTCTAAATTTCCACCCATCCAATGAATAGGTAATTTTTGACCAGGTACATTTTTTTCTACCCCTTCAACCACAATTAACCAATTCGGATTAATTGCCAGAATCTCATTTCCTGCCCTTTCCGCTGCCAATCTCCAATCACTTTTCGGATCGTTAGTTCCCCAACTAGCCTTACCGTGAGGTTCATTTTTCAAGTCAGCACCAATCACATTGAGCCGATCTTTATAACGAACTGCTAACATTTTCCAGGTATCAATCCAGTCTTTTTCAGTAAAGCCATCTCCGTACCATAATTCAGGAATTTGCTTGTCATTAAGTCGATGGGAATCCAAGACAATCATTAACCCCTGACGTTCAGCTTCTTCAATAATTAAATCCATCACTTCCAGAGGAGATTTCCCCTGAAGTTCCCCATTTGCACCAAGGCTATAATCAATTCCACTTATGTCTGAGGATCTTAAAGCTTTTACCGAGTAAGGCAATCGAATGGTATTATATCCCAAACTTTTCATCTGAGCGAGCATGTCCTTGTAGTCTCGCTGCCACAAACCATGAGGGACGTGCATTTCTGTCTCAATACCAAACCAGTTTGTACCGCTAAGAATGACAGTTTGTCCTCTAGCATCCACGATTTTTGCACCCTTGGTGGAGAGGGGAAACTGGATAGTTATTGGCGAGTTAATAGGATTGACGCGACTGAGAGAAGGCAAAACAAACCCAATTAGGCATGTGGATAAAAGGGCTAGGCCAAACCAGAAAATTCTGGAGTATAATTTGAAATGATTCCGTCTCAACCTGGGGGTAAATTTTGGCAAATTTCCCCCCATCTTCGGTATCATTTCCGAGAGAAGGTAAGTTAGCCAGGAGATTGGGTGCATAAAAAATCCAGAGATAGCTGTGTGGAAATAATGAAGTGGTTAAGTTATCCAGATGATAGATGTGGAGTCCCCTGAAGTCATTACTTGCCAAGACTGTGAGCTACGGGATATTGACAAGATTTGCGATAATTCGGTTCCCCACCGCGATTTCGCAACGGCGGTAACACTTACTTAATTGCTTTCCAGTAGGAGGGCAACTCCTTTCTCAAGAGTCAATCCCTGGGGAACTTTAGTTACATTCCCACGTCCCTGTATTATAAAGCTGTCAAGTGCGATCGCGCAGCAGGCACTCAGTGCCATCGCATCTGCTGCCTTGGAGATATCCTATTATTCTAGCAATCTAGAGGAGAATTTCCCCATCTAGCGATCCGCTTTGCCACTGCCGAAGGCAATCGCATTATATCACTGAGATCCACTCCAGATTAACCAGCCCAAGAGTCAGTCATCAGGTATTTCTTTCTCCATCTCCCCTCTTCCCTCTTGTCAACCAGCCCCTTCTCTGACAATCAAACTTCATACAATCTTTATATAAACTATGCTATATTTTCCTCGGTAATAGATTAATTTAGAGAAAAGACTAGCCCAAATAAACAGTTGAATTTCTCTGACTAAAGATTAATTTCCCACAGGAGTCAGCGACCAAATTAATTGTTACCGTTTATGGCAACTGCTCTCCATCTACCAACACTGTAAATTGTCCCTAGGATCCACTTATGAGTCCATCTCCACTGCGAAGATTCGTCATTACACCTGTCATTATCTCAGCCACAGTCTTTGGCATTCTCAGTTTGCCACTAATGATTTTAGGAAAACAACCAATCGAGATCAAATCTCAGGAAGAATCCGTATTTTCTGGTGAACTAAGAGATATTGCACTCCCTTATTTGGGATTGGCAAGCCTCGTCAGTTTAGCAGCAGGGACTGCAAGTGTGGCACTATCAGGATGGCGAGCATCTTCCAACAAATCAGCAGAAACCAAGCAAAAATTATCCACTTTAGAGCAAAATCTCCAGGAAAAAGAACAACTATTAGAAAATCTCAAAGTTTCAGAACCCCACTTAGCCGCCTCTGGATTAGCCACATTTTTAGATGAGGAAATCAAACGAGAATTACAAGATTTGTTGAATGAAGAAATAAACCCACAACCCATGGCAGGAGTAGATCGAGAAGTGAAATCAGAAACGCCTCAAGCAGTTAAACAGGAAGTGAAACCCGAACCCCTACCCCAAACTAAAGTTAAACCAGAAACCCCAATCCTAGTGAGGCAGGAAGCGAAACCCGAACCCCCACCCCAAACAAAAGCGATCGCATTTGAGGAGACTGTCACTGTTAAACCCCTAATAATCACCACTTCACCTCTGGATACTCAACCTTCTTCTTCCCCTCAAGTTAGCGTCCAAACAGCCGCATCTAAGTTTGCTTCAGCCCAAGGTTACATGGGTTATGCCAAGAAAAAAATAGATCGACCAAAACCGATGGAATTAGATGGATCTGAGATTGCTCAACTGCAAAAGCAACTCCAGCAAATGCAAGAGCAAATGAAACTAATGAAAGACAAAATCGATCAAAAACCGATTGCACAACCTAAACTCACAGTAGTCAAATCTTTACCAGAAGATCCTTCTAACTGGAAAGTCCAAAGTTAAAGATCGAAAAGGATGAACAGTGGACATAGACAATGAACAGTGGACAATTTTTAAGTATCAACTATCAACTGTTCGCTGTCCACTGATAGAAATATTCAGTCCATTCAGGCAACTAAATTGGGCTGGAAAGTATTTCGATAATTCTTTCCACCTTCTTGCGATTTTCATCTCCAATCCACAGAGGAAGTACATCACTAGAGGCTAATTCAACAATTAACTGAGCAATTTGACTGTCAGCAGCTTCTCCATAGATGAGCAAAACTAACATGGCATCAACAGACTCTGCCATTGCTTTCGCTTCCGGCAAAACCTCTGATACCGCATCCCAATTTACAGGGAACATCAAGTGAGGTGGTTTCCCTTCACCCATGTTAACTAGTGTTGGCTCATTCAGACGGCAGGTACCATCTGGTCCCTCATACCAAGGGAGTTGATTGTCTGTAGATGTTGGCTCTGAATTCATAAAAAACCTCATGGGAAACCCTGCGACTATGGCTGTGCCACGCAAGCTATCAGCCCAGGGAGTAAAACAGATTGCAGGAAGAATCCTGCCTATAAAATGCTATCTTGAATTATTACCAGAAACATGAGAGTCTTAACAGGGTGTAACTTCTAGAGATCAGTGATGGGATTAAAATTGCCAAAGGTACAAACTCTGAGAATTGCGATCGCAAAGAGTCTATCCCAGCCCCACGTAATCGCCTGCTTAGTCTTTTTGGGATTAACCCTGATTTTAACCCTCCATCGCCACTATACCTTTTATTCCACCTACGACCAAGGCATTTTTAATCAAGTCTTCTGGAATGGGATTCACGGTAAGTTTTTCCAAAGTTCCCTCTCCTCTCAGCTTTCTACCAATGTCGTCCATCACAGTGAAGTTCCCGAAGTATACTATCACCGTTTAGGGCAACATTTTACACCAGCCCTCTTGCTATGGCTACCCCTCTATGCTTTATTTCCCTCTCCCGCCACTCTCACAGTTTTGCAAGCCACTTTAGTTAGTGCTGCGGGTTTAGTTTTATACCTCCTTGCCAGACAATATCTAGAAGCTCGTTTAGCCACCACGATTACCATTAGCTTTTACTGTGCTAACGCAGTCATTGGGCCAACTTTATCCAACTTCCACGATATCTGCCAAATTCCTCTATTTACCTTCGGATTGCTCCTCGCCATGGAGAAACGTTGGTGGTGGTTATTTTGCATATTATCTATATTAATTTTAGCCGTCCGAGAAGATGCAGGAATTGGCTTATTTGGGGTCGGAATTTACATGATTCTCAGCAAACGTTATCCCCGAATTGGCTTGGCAGTCTGTACCATCAGCTTCAGTTATATAGTCTTCTTGACTAACCTGATTATGCCGCTATTTTCCGAAGATATTTCTCAGCGGTTTATGATGGAACGTTTTGGGCAATATGCAGAAGGAGATGAAGCATCTACCCTCGAAATTCTCCAGGGAATGATAACTAATCCCGGTCGTTTATTAGTGGAAATTGTCTCACCTCCTGGTCGAACTATTAATTATTTATTAGGCCAATGGTTACCCTTAGCTTTTATTCCGGCACTTGCCCCAGAATCCTGGATTGTGGCTGGATTCCCTTTGTTGAAGCTATTTTTAGGGAAAGGACAATCCGTATTAGCTATTAATATTCGCTATGCCATGACAGTTGTACCCGGAATATTTTATGGTGCGATTATTTGGTGGTCAATTCATCAAGATTTATTTAAAAAATCTTTATTCAGACGCTTTTGGATATTCTGTATTACCCTCACCCTAATTTTCTCATTCACCTCCAGCACTTCTGCACTGAATCGAGCCTTTTATTTTGTCTTGCCAGACTCTTTCGATCCTTTAGTTTACATATCCTTACCTAAACAATGGCATCATGTTGCTCAATTACGACCATTACTAGCACAAATTCCTCCTAATGCTAGTGTTTCCGCCACAACTTATATTATTCCTCACCTATCCAGCCGGAGAGAAATTATCCGCTTACCTGGATTAGAGTTAAGAAATGACGAGCAGCAAGTTATTAAAGTAGACTATTGTATTGCGGATCTTTGGCAATTACAACAATATCAAGTAGCCTTTGATGAGGAAAAGAATAAATTAAAGACAATGGTAGCCCTAATCGATGGAGTTATTGGTAAAAATGAATATGGGATAATTGGGTTTGCCGATGGAGTTATTTTAATGAAAAAAGGAGTAGGATCTAATTCAGAAGCGATGGCGGAATGGTTGAAATTTAGGAAAGAGTATCAAACCAACCTTCTATATCAAGTGAGTTTGTAGTAGGGGCTTAAGCCCCCACTACGAACTAATTTTCATCGACTATTTAAGCCAAACTGCCGATAGCCACGGGGTTTGCGGCTTCCACTACAGCGGTTAGGCGATCGCGAATATCGTTCTCTAAGCGAGTAATAGAAACACTTTGATTGGGATAAAGTTCCGCTGCCACAGCTTCTAAATCTGGTTTAATCGCCAGAAAAGCTTCCTCAGTATTGGGCACTTTTAAGCGATCGTTAGACATATAGTAAAACTTACCACCTTCTAAACTAAAATTTCCTGCCACTCGGCTATCGGATTCCAACAAAGTGCCAAAAGTTGCCGTAGCTTTTGCCAATCCTAAAATACGATCTTTGTGAGTTTCTCCTGCACCCAATTTCCGTTGCGCATACAAACCAAACTCACCATTTCCTCGATCCATGGCATAGTTAACTTCATGAGTAATCAACATAATACCCGGCCCATTCGGTACATGTCGATAATCTGCCACATCAATCAACGTACCTTCAAGCTTGTGTAAGCGAATCCATTCATGAAATATCTCAATTAACTTCGCTTCATCAATATTGGTTTCAGGTGTAGCTAAGAATTTAACACAAAAACGTTCTATATCTGCTGTCATCTTGATTATCCTGGGAAAAATAGTGCTACCAATGGTCACGATCTAGATCTGGATTGTTGATTGTCTCATGAATCCATCTATATTCCAAGTGAGATTTAGTATTTTTTTACAATTGCTTTGTCTATAAGATGGTTAGGAGACAGAGAGATTTGTAGGGATGTTAGCGTTAGCGTCAGCGTGGCGAAGCCTAGCATGGTGAAGCATGGCGAAGCTCGGCGAAGCATTCGGGCGATAACCACTTATAGTAATCAGCGATGCTTGCCATTAATTTGAGGTGAAGTGCAACTATCGCGATCGCACAATATGATAGGCTCGAGCCTATCATTCGGAGTTTGGGCAATTAATGTGATTAAAAAGCCAAAATTAAAAAACAGCTTACGTTTGGAAAAAATTGAGGGAGAAGGGACTTTTTTATTGTCGGAAAGAGGGGCAATATTTCTAAACAATCCTATCTGCCAAAAGTTGCTACCTTTCCTAGACGGCAAGCGTACTGAAGAAGAAATTGTTAACAAACTTAGTAATGAAATACCAGAGGCTTATATCTTTTATGCCCTGATGGAGTTGGAGCAGAAAGGATTGATTATTGAGGGTGAAGAAGTATTAGATCCAAATTTTGCTTTATGGTGCGAGTCTTTGCTTATCGAGCCTAAAGATGGGAATCAGCGATTGCAATCGACTAGAGTGGCACTGAGAGGATTGGGAGCTTTGTCTTGCGAAGATTTGAGGAAAAATTTAGCGCGATGGCAAATCCAAGTTGCCCATGATGGAGATATTGAAGTTATTGTAACGGATGACTATTTACGAGAAGAATTAGCAGAAATTAACCAAGCAAATCTCGATAAATCCCGTCCTTGGATGTTAATTAAACCCGTCGGGACTCAACTTTGGATTGGACCAATATTCCAGCCGGGAAAAACTGGATGTTGGGAATGTTTGGGGCAACGATTGCGCAATAATCGACCATCAGAAGGATTTATTCTGCGACGGAGAGATAGCCTGTCTCCTTTAACACCTCCCCAAGTCAATTTGCCTGGAATTCAAGAGATAGCTCTGACAATGGCAACCAATGAAATTCTGAAATGGATTCTCCAAGGAGAAAATCAGCGGTTGGCAGGGGTTATGGTTAGTTATGATACCCTATCCCTAGCTATTCAAAATCACGTTCTTGTTAAACGCCCTCAATGTCCATCTTGTGGATATCTGAAACCGAAACGCCCTTTACCTGTTATCCTCGGCAGTCGCCAGAAAAAGTTTACTACGGATGGGGGTCATCGTTCCATTACCCCAGAGGAAACTTTAGCACGGTATCAACATCATATCAGTCCCCTATTAGGAATTGTCCGTTCTTGGGAAAAGCTTCCCTCCAATTGTAATGGTTTAGCACATATTTATACAGTTAAACATCATTGGGCTTCCATGTTTGACGATATATATAATTGGCAAAAAAATGTCGGAGGGAGAAGTTCTGGAAAAGGTCGAACTGAGGCACAGGGTAAAGCCAGTGGTTTGGGGGAAGCAATTGAGCGATATTCTGGCATTTTTCAAGGGGATGAGGTGAGAATTAAAAGTAGCTACGAAAAATTAAGCAATCGTGCCATTCATCCCAATCTTTGCATGAATTTCAGTCATACTCAATATAACAATCGCGGGATCTGGAATCTGGAAAACCCAGATTCATTTCAGCAAGTACCGGAACCTTTTGATGAAATTAGGGAAATTGAATGGACTCCAGTTTGGAGTTTAACCGAACAAGATTTTAAATATTTACCCACAGCCTATTGTTATTTTGGCTATCCCAAACCCCCTAATCCTGACTGTTGGGCAAATGCTAATGGCTGTGCAGCGGGAAACACTTTAGAAGAAGCAATTTTACAGGGATTTTTGGAATTGGTGGAGCGAGATAGCGTCGCATTGTGGTGGTACAATCGTCTGGCAAAGCCGAGAGTTGATTTAGAAAGCTTTGACGAACCTTATTTTATCGCCATCACCAACTATTACCAATCCATCGGGCGAGAACTTTGGGTACTAGATTTAACCAGCGATCTAAATATTCCCACTTTTGCCGCAATTTCGCGACGGCGCGATCGCAAAATAGAAGATATTATTGTCGGGTTTGGCACTCATTTTGACCCCAAACTAGCCATCCAAAGGGCGCTGACAGAGATATCTCAAGTGCTTCCGGCAGTTTTAAGCGCGAATCCTGACGGTACAACTCGATATGCCATCTCAGCGGAATCTCATGTCTTGCACTGGTGGAAAACTGCAACACTAGAAAATCAGCCCTATTTAGTCCCCGATTCCCGCGTTGCCCCTAAATGTCAATCTGACTATCAAATTATTTGGCATGACGATTTCTTAGCAGATATTACCTACTGTCAAAATCTTATTGAAAAAAAGGGTATGGAAATGCTCGTTCTCGATCAAACGCACCCCGATATTGGCTTAAATGTAGTTAGGGTAATCGTTCCCGGTTTGCGGAATTTCTGGAAGCGATTGGGGCCAGGAAGACTTTATGATGTTCCCGTTGAAATGGGTTGGCTTGAGAAACCTTTAACGGAAGAAGAAATGAATCCGATTCCCCTGTGGATGTAGCCAGTGGACAGTGGACAGTGGACAGTTGACAATTGACAGTTGACAGTAAGCGTTATGTAGGGGCGAAGCATTCGGGCGACAATCTTATCGGAAGATCGAATAATATTTATATCCGAATGCTTCGCCCTGCCCGCATCTAAACGATCAACTTATCAACTGTCAAAGGGTAAAGGATCAAGAAATGCGATCGCGAATCTTGTCAATCTGGGCAGACGATATATGATCGGGAATGTTTTCCGTCTGGGCAGGATCGAGA
>DOIX01000435.1 GCA_003511885.1 Cyanobacteria bacterium UBA11153 | reverse complement strand
CAAAAAAAATGTCCCCCTTGTCCCCCTTGTCTCCCTTGTCTCCCTTGTCTCCCTTGTCCCCCTTGTCCCCCTTGTCCCCCTTGTCTCCCTTGTCTCCCTTGTCCTCCTTGCGCCCAGCCCCCAGCCCCCCTCCTTCTTGGCAAATGGGTAATACAGACTTTACCGGAGTAGAGGTACGGATTTGGACTCCAGCCATTTTAGCTACAGTAATCAAACAATCGACAATAGTTTGAGAATTATCCGTCATAGGAAACATCCGCCCATCGGCTTCTGTTTTGAGGGATACACCTTGAGATGCAAACCAGGCAATGGTATCTTGAGGTTGAAAACGGGTAAATGCCCCTCTTAGTGCTTTTCCTCCTCTAGGATAAGCTTGGACTAAAACAGCAGGATCGAAACAGGCGTGTGTCACATTACACCTACCGCCGCCAGAAATACGAACTTTACTTAATACTTGTGGTGATGCTTCCAATAATGTGACTTGGGTGTGAGGATGACTTGTGGCACAGGTAATTGCACCAAAAAATCCAGCAGCACCACCACCGATAACGACTATTTTTAAATCAGACAAGGGAATGGGGAGTAGGGAATGAGGAATTTAGTATTGAGGAATTTGCGGAGGAAGTACCTAACAGCCATTAGTCATGAGCCGTTAGCTTGTGAAGCTATGATTGCCTTCCCCACCGGAAAATAGTTGCCCCCCAAGTTAATCCTGCCCCAAAACCAGCGGCTGCGATCGCATCCCCTGCTTTGACTTTGCCTTGTCTTACGGCTTCATCGAGGGCGAGGGGAATGGAAGCGGCAGAAGTATTGCCATAATTAGCCAAATTACTGATAACTTTAGCACTATTAATCTTCAACCTTTCCGCAACCGCATCAAGAATGCGCTGATTAGCTTGATGTAACAGGAGCCAATCGATATCTTCTGTTGTCAGATTGGCGTGGAATAAGGCTTTTTCAATTACTTCTGGCACTTTTTGCACGGCAAACCGATAAATTTCTTTACCATTCATCACAATCGGTTGAAAATTACCTTTTCCTACCTCGATTCCCTTGACAAGTTCTTGGTTTTGTGGTACGTAAGCTAACTGAAGATACTTATACTGAGTGCCATCGCTACGAATCGAAAAACCCAAAAAGCGATCGCACTCATTTGCCTGCATCACCACCGCCCCTGCGCCATCAGCGAACAAGATGCAGCTTCCTCGATCTTGCCAATTTACCCAGCGCGATAAAATATCAGCACCGATGAGCAAGACATTTTTGTAAGTCCCTGTGCGGATAAATTGGGCTGCCGTTACCATGGCAAAAACAAATCCAGAGCAAGCCGCTGTCAGGTCAAAAGCTACAGCTTGAGTAGCACCCAAACTAGCTTGAATTTGGCCTGCTGTACCAAATAAATCGTCCGGGGTTGAAGTGGCTAGAATAATCAAATCCAAATCCTGTGGTGTAATCCCCGCCATCGCGATCGCATTTTTCCCTGCCCGGGCTGCGAGCTGAGTCAGACTAACTTGCGCGTCTGCTAAACGCCTTGCCTGAATTCCTGTTCGACTTTTAATCCACTCATCTGATGTCTCAACCATCAGACTTAGCTGATGGTTATCAAGCGACACATCTGGCGTTGCGGAACCACTTCCGGTGATGGCAATACCTACCCCTAGTTGATTCAAGGCTACTCTCCATTGATTGCTTGGATATTCAGAAGCTTGAGGATATTGTTTGAGGCTAGTCCTCTCCTACTCAAAGGGCGATGGGAGAGAGGGCACAAATTTTAGATCGAGGCTAACCTGATGTGCGACACCGAGAGCCAATTTTACCTCGTGACATCCACAAAAGCTTCTGTGCCACTCATTTTACAGCCTTTTTGTCACCGAGCTAAAAAAGCTCGTCATTCCTTTGACGTACTCCCCCATCTGAAGCTATATTGGGAGTTTTCCGGCGAACTAGATAAAGCATTCGGACGATAACTTTGGTTTTCGATCCAAATGCTTCACCCTGTACCAACGAGAGGTTGCTGACTTAATTCGATCAACCATTCTGCCGAGTTGGACTGCTTGCTGCTGATTTCTCAACTTCGTCAATATTGGACTCAATGCGAGCGAGTACCCGATTATCGACAGCTTCCTTTGCCAAACGGACAGCATTAAAAATTGAAGGAGCTTGGGCGCTACCATGGCTGATAATACAGATTCCATCTACACCCAAAAGCAGACCACCTCCATGTTCGGTATGGTCAATCCTTTGCCTAATCCGCTTGATGTTAGAGTCCAGAAGTGTCGAACCCAATTGACCGCGCCATCCTTGAGATAATTCTTCTTGTAGGGTTTGGAGCATCGCCTCACCGACAGCCTCAGTATACTTGAGCAAAACATTGCCCACAAAGCCGTCGCAGACAATGACATCAAAACGGCCAGATAGAACATCCCTACCTTCGGCATTGCCAATAAAAGAAATTCTGGGATTTTGCTCTAATAGCTGATGGGTACGAATAGCCAAATCGTTACCCTTAGAAGGTTCTTCACCAATATTAATCAGTCCGACTTTAGGATCTTCTATTCCCAGAACATACTGACTATATACCGCACCCATCACGGCAAACTGATCCAAATATTTAGGGCGACAATCCACATTTGCGCCCACATCCAGGACAATGACTGACTTACCAGCCATCATACTAGGAAACACCGCACCAATTGCCGGACGGTCAATACCGGGCAAACGCCCCAATCGCAGTAGTCCTGCTGCCATTGCCGCGCCAGAATGACCTGCACTAACTACCGCATTAGCCTGTCTAGTTTTTACCAAATCCATTGCCACGTTAATTGAAGCTTTGGGCTTGCGCTTCAATGCCCCCAAAGGTTCTTCATCCATGGCAATTACATCCTCAGCCGGAACAATTTCTACCTGGCGAGAGGTGCTGTGCTGTTGTTTCAGGCAAGATTCAATGGCTTGAGGATCGCCAACTAGCAAAACCTCTACGTCCAATTCTTCCTGTGCCCTAATAGCACCAGCTACGATTTCAAAGGGGGCGTTATCCCCTCCCATAGCGTCGATTGCGATCCGTTCGCGAGATGCCATTGCTCAAATTTATAGAAACCTTAAAAATTATAACAGTTATGGAACAAAAAGGTACAAAAGGGGAATGGGGAGTGAGGAGTGGAGGAGTGGAGAGTCGGGAGCGATCGCGATGTCAAGAGCCAAAACCCCGGATTCTGTCAAGTAAATTAGTCAGTAACATATCCTGTAAGTTCGCACCACCTGGTTATGATTAAATCTGTATACACAGTCTTGTCCAAACCGTAAGATCCGATCGCAAATCCATCATTTAATTCAACTAGTGCCGTTCGATTATTCTCAATAACACCAAAATCAATTGCATAAGCAGCAGTAGCTTCCCCAGATTTTTCCAGACACTCGATCGCATTTACAACAATATCTTCATTTATGGAGATAGATGGATCTCCGCTGTAATGCTGTATCCCGACAATTTTAGATTTGATCGCAAATACTCGATATTCGCTCAACCATCGAACCACTTCAGAACAATATACAGGTAAATGCTTAGATACTCCTTCCAAATAAAATAAATCCCTTTCTGACTCAAATACCCGCCCAGTAAAACGCTTCAACTTCCCAGAAGGTTTAACAAAGATAGGTGAGGCGATGGGATAGTAGCTTTGAGAAAATCCCCTAATAATATCTCGAACAGTACTTTGCCAAATCCGTCGCCCCAGAAATGGCTGTAAAGATGGAGGATAATCGTTAGGTTTTGGGGGTTCTATGCCCAGTTGACATAGGGCATTGAGGACAACGGGAATATATCCGGCTACTAAAATATTTTTGTTAAGTTGGAGTTTTTTTCTGAACAGGTGTTTTTCTACAAATAATTGAACGGGAATTTGTCTGAATTGAAATTCATTGTAGAGGCTGCGAATTTCCGCCTCCATTCGCCCGTTACCATGTTCTTGGAGTAATGCGCTTTCAATCAATTATCTTGATTTCCTTAGTGTCGCCAAAGAGAGAGGAGAGCCTGTAAAATAAAAAAGCGATCGGTACGCCTCTAAT
>DOIX01000125.1:39874-40043 GCA_003511885.1 Cyanobacteria bacterium UBA11153 | reverse complement strand
CGAGCAAGATGCTCGCACTACTATCTGGAAAGAAGATAACCAGCCTGCTTTGGACAGTACCACCGCTATGAGGTTTACCACCAACAGGATCGTCAGTAGAATACATAAAGCCAAAAGAGCGATCGCTCTCTGGTAAAGTGATGCGGTAGTAAGCTGCTGCGCATTTAAA
>DOIX01000125.1:0-39613 GCA_003511885.1 Cyanobacteria bacterium UBA11153 | reverse complement strand
CCTGCTCCCCCTCATTCAAAACAGATAAATTAAATGCGTAACGGCTTACCATCCTTCAAAGAAGCGCGTGGCAGGGCCATCACCGTGATACCCGCTGTGGGGAGTTTGTAGAGGATTTGCCATAAATTCAGGGATGGGTGACTGGCTCTCTTGCACGAAGGAGCCGATTGAGTTTCGACTTCAGGTGGCTCTGTTAATTCTGAATTAGATTCTTTCTCTTCTTCATCAGATACTCTTTCTGCCAATTCATCCGATTGCATCTTTTCCGTTTCAGCGGATATCTCTCGATTATCTTTTTGGGCTTGGGATGTTTCTAATTCTTGTGGTTTCTCTTGTTGATTAGCTTGTGCCTCCTTAGCACTGGCATTTTCTAGGATTGGGGCTTGGGAATCGGGATGGGGCGGGAATAGGGGTATTTTGGCTGCGTTGTAACCAAATTTTACTAACCAGGCGTATAGAGCCTAAATCTCATTCAGGCTAAGGGTTAGAGCCTTTTTTGGGGGGGGTAAAGGAGTGAGTTTGGAAGAGATCTGTTTGTGGTGGTAAATTGGATCTACTGACAGCTTGTTTTCTGATGTAGTGACGGTTGCTCATGGTTAGATAAACCCTGAAGTGGTGGAGTTGAGCGATCTTTGAGTTGATTGTAGATGATTTTTCTTCTGTTGAAGCATGGGGGATGTAACGCTATGTTGCGAAAAGGATGCCATCCCCTCTGTTATTGGGGAAGGGGGAACTCCTTAACGGGGAATTGTTTTCAGGCTTCAGTTAGTGCTTCTCTGGTTATTCCCTCATCAGGTTGAAAGTTATTTAACGTCTCATAGAGCTAAGGTTAACTATTATCCTTAGCAGTGGGGGATATCAATTCCCTAAAATAAACATTGTGGAACAATAGGAGGAGTGTGTCAGATGAAAATAATCAGTTATTGGAGTAAGTCCGTTGCTCTCTGTGCCTTAATATCCAGCACCAGCGTCAGTTTTGTAGTTCCTGCTACTGCTGTAGGTAATCATCCCGGAGATGACACCATCCCAAGCTCCCAACCTGCCTCAGTCGAGTCTCAGGCAGAATGGCAACTGGCACAGACTCTAGCAGGAGAATGTCGTGCAGCTAAACAGCGTATTTTTGTGTACAGTCAACGCTCAGAAGGCAGTCAAACCCTGGGAACAGTGGATCTTGATGGCGAAGTTACTCTCGCAGATAGTGGTAGTGGTGGTTGGATTGCCATTAGCGCACCTTTCACTGGATATGTCCAGGCAAATAATCTCAAACCTTGCAAAAAAACTGAACGCCCAGCACCATCTCCCAGCCCCACTCCCACACCTTCACCCTCTAAGCCCACACCTACTACTCCTCCTGCTACCTCTTCTGGTGGCGACTGTCGTAAAGTCAAATTTCCTGAAGGTTTGGTGATTCGTCAAAATCCCAATAGTGGTGCCGTAGTTGGTCGTCTGATGGTGGGTAACACAGTGCGGTTAGCCAATCCTCGACGCAGTGAAAAAGATAGTGAAGGGCGTACTTGGGTTCAAATTAGCAGTCCCAAGGCGGGATGGATTTCCAGTGGCTTCCCAGAAGGCAATCTCGGTCCGGAAATTTCTTGTCAGTAGAAGTAGGGAGACAGGGAATTAAGTCAAAAAATCATCAAAAGTATAGCGCTACTCGCTAGCATCTATCTGTAAGGTGCGTTAGCTTTCGCATAACGCACCATCACTTTTTATAAAGCTTTGGTAAAACTACTGGTCATTCCGGGGAAAAATATGCCAAGATCCGGCAAATGAAGCACTGCATATTCCTGTTTCAACCGGGGGAGTACGTCAATTTCCAATCTGACATAACCGCGTTCAGCTTCGCTGCTGCCGAAGGCAATCGCTAATTACCATAAAACTGAAAATCTATAACATTTATTGAGACATTTGTCAAAATGCTGCCAAATCCTGCTAGTCCAACTGTACCCACGGATCGATTTTCGACGTTAATTGAACTCCTGCACTGGAGAGCAAGCGCACAACCTGACCAAACTGCTTATACATTCCTGATTGATGGTAAGACAGAAGGACCATCGCTGACATATTCGGAATTGGATATCTTAGCTAGAGCAATTGCAGCAAAACTGCAACAGCATCATGCCAGGGGAGAGAGGGGTTTGCTGTTGTATCCCCAAGGATTGGATGTGATTGGGGCATTTTGTGGATGTTTGTACAGTGGGGTAATTGCGATTCCCGTACCGCCGCCGGAAAGTGGAAGGTTGAAGCGCACTTTACCGAGATTGAGAGCAATTGTCCAGGATGCGAAAGCTAGTTTTGTTCTCACTACCGGACAAATCTTATCCTTGATTGAAACAGTCAGGGAGGATTTTCCGGAATTTGAGGAGATGGAGTGGTTTGATACGGAACAGGTGGATCTAGAATTAGCTGAAAAATGGCAAGATCCTCAAGTAGATGGTGAGGAGTTGGCTTATCTTCAGTACACATCCGGTTCAACCTCTACACCAAAAGGGGTAATGCTGAGTCACAAAAATCTGGTGTGGCATGAAAAGTATCTTAACCAAGCCTGCGGGTATGGAGCAGACAGCGTAACAATTACTTGGATGCCTTATTTCCACGATTATGGTTTAGTGGAAGGGTTAATCCAGCCCCTTTACAATGGGACACCTTGTTACGTGATGTCACCATTTTCCTTTATTAAACAGCCAATGCGATGGTTAGAAGCGATCGCCAAATATAAGGGTACTCACTCCCAAGCCCCCAACTTTGCTTACGATTTGTGCGTCCGTCGCGCCAAACCTAAACAACTAGAAACTCTAGATCTTAGCAGTTGGCAAGCAGCCGGAAACGCCGCCGAACCCATCAACCCCAAAGTGATGGAAAAATTTGTCGAAACCTTTGCCCCTTGTGGTTTCAGTTGGCATACCTTTGCCCCAGCTTACGGATTAGCAGAATATACCCTGTTAGTGTCAGCCAAACCTTTAGGGGCACAACCAGTACTCTGTACCCTAGATGCTACCGCACTAGAAAGAAATCAGATAGTTGTCGCTAAAGCCGATGCCGAACTAGTCAGAACCATGCCGGGATGCGGTAAACTCGTCTGCAATACCCAAATTGCGATCGCCGATCCAGACAAGAAGACTAAATGCGCCCCCAATGAAGTAGGCGAAATTTGGGTAAAAGATCCCAGCGTAGCCAAAGGATACTGGGAACGCACCGAAGAAACCACAGAAACCTTCCAAGCCTACCTTAGCGATACCGGAGAAGGACCATTTCTGAGGACAGGAGACTTAGGCTTTGTCAAAGATGGTGAATTATTTATCACGGGTCGGATTAAAGATCTTATTATTATCCGAGGTACAAATCACTATCCCCAAGACATTGAATGGACTGTCCAGCAAGTGCATCCTGCCTTACGTCCAGATTACGGGGCAACATTTTCCATTGAGGTAGGTGGCGAAGAAAAATTAGTGATTCTTCAGGAGGTGGAACGGCGGACTCAGGATGTAGACTTTGATACAGTTATCGCTGATATTCGTCAAGCGGTGGCAGAGGATCATGAACTTACCGCTTATGCCGTAGTTTTAGTCAAACCAGGAAATATCCTGAAAACCTCTAGCGGTAAGATTCAGCGCCGTGCCGGAAAAGCCAGTTTCCTAGCTGGAGAACTAGAAGTTGTGGCAGATTGGAGTGAGAATCCCAAACTTACTGCCAAGTACCGGGAACTTCAGGGGGCAGTGGATTCTTTAGCACAGCAAGTCCATCAAAAGTCATCCGTCTAAAGTTCGTAGCGAGCGCTAAAGCGCTAAAGCCCCTACTACAAGCCCAGGTTAGTAGCCAGCGCTTTGGCGCTAAAGCCCCTACTACAAACAAAGGAAAGGACTAAACACGGTGACACATGACAAATAACAAATAACTAAACTAATAATATTAACTGTGGAGGAGCAATAATGCACAAACTGAAACAGTATCAACTTGCCGAAGCCTTAGAAAAGGATTTAGGAGATCCCTTTAATCCAGATAGTGTTATGTCCTTCAAGCGAGTAGTTGAACTCGATGAAGAGGAAGCATTTACCGAAGATGAAGTCAACTGGCTCTACAACTGGAAACTGCAACATTATTACATTCCCGTTGCATGTGGTGGCGAATTTACCTCATTTGAAGAATTTGTGGCCTTTGTGCGATGTCTGTCGCGGCGAGATCAAACCACAGGGATCAGTTTTACCACCATGTTTTGGTCATTTTTGACTTGGATGGCGGGTACAGAGGCACAGAAACAAAGACTCTCCAATTTCATGAAAAATGAAAACGGGACGATGTGTCTTGCCTATTCAGAAAGGGCACACGGTAGCGATTTAATTGCTGGCGATGTGACGGCAACAAAAGTTCCTGGTGGTTATCTCTTAAATGGGGAAAAATGGCCAATTAACCGAGCTACAAGATCCGGGATTACTTTTGTATTAGCCAAAACAGATCCAGAAGGAGGCGCTCGTTGTTTATCCTTATTTATGGTGGATAAAGCGCGAATCAATCCAGAACAATATTACAATCTTCCGAAAATTCGCACTCATGGTATTCGCGGTTGTGATATGAGTGGAATTGGGTTTAAAGATTGTTTTATTCCCGAAGATATGCGCTTGAAAGAAGAAGGATCGGGATTAGAAATCGCACTAAAAGGATTTCAAATTACCCGGACAATGTGTGCCGCTTTCGCCCACGGCGCAGCCGATACCGCCTTAAGAACTACGCTAAACTTTGCTCTAGAGAGGAAATTATACGGGAAAACTGTTTTGGATATTCCCCAACCTCGCCAAACCTTAGTCGAAGCTTTTCTGGATCACTTGCTATGCGACTGCGAAACCATTGCCGCCGCTAGAGGATTCCATGTCGTACCAGAGCAATTTTCGGTATGGGCATCTGTGGTTAAATATTTTGTCCCGGTGCAACTGGAAAACCTAGTTAATAACGTGTATGTAGTACTAGGTTCGCGTTTCTACTTCAGGGACGAACACGATTGCGGGATTTTCCAGAAGATGCTACGGGATAATTCCATTATTAGCATGTTTGACGGCAGCAGCGTGGTTAACTTACACGCACTAATTTTGCAATTCCGTCAGATTGTCAAATATCGGGCGAGAAGAAATGCCAAAATAATGGAAGGTATCCAAGCGCGTCTGGAAACTATTTTCTCTCTAGAAAAACCAGTACCGCATTTTGAACCAGAGAAACTTCAGTTATTCGGGAAGGGGGCTGATGATGTTCTGCAAGGGTTAGAAATTGCGCTCAAACAATTAGAGGATCTCAAAACCGATTCATCTGTCAATCCAGAAGTGTTGGAGAAAGTGACATCCTTCGCCAATGTTATTCTGGAAGAATTAGATAATTTCGATGAAATTATCGCTAATTCTGGATTTGAATACGGACACGATCAATCACCAGAATTATTTGAATTGGCGAAAAAATACTGCGCGTTACATACTGCATCTGCTTGCGTTCATACATGGGTTTATAACCGCAAAATCTTGGGTGAATTTTTTGCTAAAGGTGAATGGTTGGTGCTATCGTTACACCGAATTTTGAAACCTTGGCGGCAATTACCTTACTCAATGGATAAAGCTTACAGCGAAAACGTAGCTCGTGAATTGCTGAGGCTCCATCAGGAAAACAAAGCGTTTTCCATTGTTCCTTTTCAATACGGTCAATCCACAATACAAGAGGATAAAACTAATGCAAGTCCAGAACTCCAGCTCCAAGCTTGATAATATTATGGTGGAAAATTCTCCTGTTCAAGCCATTCAATCCTGGATGGTTAGCAAACTATCAGAACAACTATCATTGGATGCCAAAACCATTGAAATCGGGGAACAACTAACTCGCTATGGTGTAGATTCAATTGATGCCGTTACTCTAGTTGGTGATTTGGAAGATTGGCTCGAAGTTGAATTGCCTTCTACTCTATTTTGGGATTATCCTACAATTGAGAAAGCGGCAGAATATTTAGTGCAAGAATTTGATGTTTCCGCCGTGTTAAATTCAGGGGAACCAGAAAAGGTAGTTGCAGCAAATACTCAACCAGAAAAAGCAGAAAAGAAAGGTTGGGGTGGATTGTTTGGGAAAAAATAAGTTAGGGCTAATCTCTAATTACTAATTGTGTAGATCCCCCTAAATCCCCCTTAACAAGGGGGAATTTGAGCGAAAAGTTCTCTGTAGGACATCTGCTATTCCACTCCCGATCCCCTAGCCCCTAGCCAATAGTCCATAATTTTAGCTATTCCACTCCCTAGCCCCTAGTCCCTAATTTAAGAGGAGGAAACTACTAATTGAATTTCTCTGATTTTTCCTTCTGGTGGGTACTGCTACTTTACTGTATTCCCTTCTTTATTGTTCGCTCTATTGGCAAGAGTTTAAATATTTGGTCTGATTTAGCGGATAGAATTGGTTTGGCAGCAATGTCGCTGATTCTGTTTGTCAATGCGAGCCAATCCAGCTTTATTATTTTTGCCGTTGATGTTATTTTCAATTATCTGATGGTGCGGCTGATGCAAAGCCATAGCCAAAGCGGGAAAAGTGCGGATGCTCGGCTGATAGCTGGAATAACAATTGTTATTGATATTGCTATTCTTGCTTACCTGAAATATTTGACATTTTTTGTCGAAGATGTATTAGGTTTAGTCGTACCAGGTGTTGAAGATAATTGGAAACAAGATTTTCCCCTCCCGATTGTTAATGTTATCCCGCCTGGAGTTTCCTTCTATACCTTCCAAATGGTAGGGTTTGTTGTCGATTCCCTTAAGCCTAAATATAAGAAACCGTTAGGATTTCTTGAATACATTAACTTTGTTTCATTCTTCCCTCAAATTGTAGCAGGACCGATTGAAAGGAGGGCAGATTTATTGCCGCAAATTCAATCATTCCGCTTTAAGTTTACAGTAGATAACTTTGATGAAGGATTCCGTTGGCTGTCAATGGGATTTTTCATGAAGTTGGTGCTAGCCGATAACATTAGTCCTTTCATTGATTTAAAAGATACGGGAAATCCGTGGATTATTTGGTTTTATGCCTACTTATTTACCCTGAGAATCTATTTTGATTTCGGGGGATACAGCTTTATGGCGGTGGGATTGGGCAAAATGTTGGGGATAAAGCTAACTTTTAACTTTTTAGCGCCTTATACTTCAGTCAGTATCCAAGAGTTTTGGCGGCGGTGGCATATTACCCTGAATAACTGGTTTCGGGATTATGTTTTTCTCCCGTTAATGGGTTCAAAAAAACAGTTAGCACCCTTCTATTTATTTATTACTTTTACCCTGTCTGGTTTTTGGCATGGTGCGGCTTGGAATTTTATCTTTTGGGGATCTTATCATGGTGCTTTGCTGCTAGTCTTGAGATATGCCGGAAGACCTTTTCAAAGATTTGTTGGTAAGTATATACCCAGTGGGGGCGGTGATTTTGTTTCCTGGGCGTTGACTTTTGCTTCAGTAACCCTGGGGTGTTTATTCTTTATGGAAACGAATAGTAAGAGGCTATTCGAGAAATTACTAACAATTGTTACTCCTTGGGATTATTCCCTATCTAATTTGGGCAATTTTTTAGGATCTTATACCTTAAATGAAGGTACGGCACTAATTTTTACCCTGATTCTCGCTAATGTATTTTTGCTGATGGAGCATATTGCGATTTGGCAAAAGCGGAAGTTGGAATATGAATTGTTACTGTCACCTTGGGTTTCGCGGACTATGTTAGCGCTAACTATTTTATTGGCAGCTAATCAGCCGTCTCAGTTTATTTACTTTGAGTTTTAGTTGGTGATTAGTCATGAGTCATTGGTTTTTAGTCATTGGTTGTTAGTCGTTGATTATTTTGACTTTTGTGCTGCTTGACTCATTCCCTCCTATAGTTTGCCCGCTTCGCGCACTCCTTAACTCCTGCTCTTAATTTATGTGGAAACCTTTAAAATTAACAAGTTGGTTTGCGATCGCAATTGCTGCCTGGTTGGTAGGCTATTTGTATAATGCCCGCTATGGCGGCGAGTTAAGCTGGTTGCGGATGATGTATGAACGAAAAATCGCGCTGGCGGCTAAAGTAGAAGCGCCGAAACGACTCCTGATTACTGGTGGTTCCGGCGCGCATTATACCATTAATGCCAAATTAATGGAAGAGAAATTGGGTATTCCTGTATTAAATTTGGGCTTAGATGGTCCGATTGGTTTGGATGTGATTCTACCAAGTATTTTAGATCAGGTACGAAAGGGGGATATCGTACTTTTAATTCCAGAATATTTGATTTTGTGGGCTGATGATGGCTTTGGAGATAGATCCACTCAATTTGGGGTGGCGATTGGCAAACCTGGTTTAGGAGGTATTCCACCCAAACGCTTTGCTCAAGAGACTTTGATGCTGGGCACGCCGACTTTGAGGGCAGCAACTAAGTCAACGATAGACTTAATTGAAAAGGGAAAATTTACAGGTTATTATTCAGATCCAGTTGACGAATATGGAGATCCTACTGTAACAAAACCTCGTACTGGAAAATGGTGGAAGTTACCTATCGATAAACCAATAACTAAACATGCTTTGGAGAGAATTACCAAATTTAAACAGGAGGTAGAGGCGAGAGGTGGAACTTTGGTTTTATCTTTACCTTGGGTGTATGCTCAAACTGATGAAGAATCAATCGATAGTGTCAACAAGACGGCTCAAGAGTTGAAAAAGATTGCGCCATTAATTTATGACAAGGAGACGTTAAATATGCAAACAGATTCTAATTTATTTGCTGATACCCATTATCACCTTAAGCCAGACTCTAGAAGTGTTAGGGCGGAGCAAATTGTTGAAGAGTTGCGGGAGATACCTGAATTAAATTTATAAATAGGGAGTGGGAACTAAGGAATGGGAATTCGGGAATGGGAATTGGGGAGCAATTAGCAATTAGCAATTAGCAATTAGCAATTAATAGCAATTTCCTTAAATAGCGCCACATATTCACCCCCCCAACCCCCCCTTAGTAAGGGGGGAGTCAGAATCAACCCCCCTTACTAAGGCAAGGCTGTTTCATTCTCGGCTCGAAATTCCCGACTGTATCTCTCCAAAGCCTTTCCTAGCAACCCCTGGCAGGATTTTTCTTAATTTTCGATCTCCTATTCGGAAATATCGGCTGAAACCATTACAGCATATAGGCTATAGAATTGAAAAATTAGACAATGAAACAGCCCTGCTTACTAAGGGGGTAGTCATAATCGCAACTGTAGCAGACATTTAGGAAATTGGTATCACAATTAACAACGATCTAAAATAAAGAATGAAAAATCCTCTCCACATTTGTATTCTCGGTGGCGGGTTTGGCGGGCTTTATACAGCTATTTACTTGCAGCATTTTTTGTTGTTTAAGTCGCCAAACTGCAAAATTACTCTGGTGGATAGAAACGATCGTTTAACTTTTACGCCCTTACTATATGAATTAGTAACAGATGAACTACAAGCTTGGGAAATAGGTCCTGATTACCAAAAAATATTATCCGATCGCAACGTTAATTTTTGTCAAGGAATTGTTGAAGGAGTAGATTTAGAGAAACGCCAGGTAAAATTAAAAAAAAATAGCGATAATCGGGAAGAATTACTCACTTACGATTATTTAGTTTTAGCTGTTGGTGTCCAGATGCGGTTGGAGGGGGTTCCTGGCGCTGCGACTTATGCTTATACTTTCCGAACTATAGCAGATGCGGAACGTTTGAAACAACGGCTGAAAATTCTGGAAAATACTGCTAGCAAAATAATTCAAGTTGCTGTTGTCGGTGGCGGGCCTTCTGGGGTAGAGTTGGCTTGTAAATTGGCAGACAGATTGGGGAAACGAGGACAAGTGCGGCTGATTGAGAGGGGAAATGAACTTTTGAAAACATTTTCTCCCTATAGCCGAAAATCTGCGATAAAAGCTTTAAAAGCCCGTCGGATTGAAGTGGATTTTGATACCAGTATCGAAGCAGTTGAATCTGACAAAATTCTGATATTTCAGAATGGGGAGAGAAGTTATAGCCCCGTGGATTTAGTTTTGTGGACTGTGGGAAATCGCTCGATAGATTGGGTAAGGAATCTACCTTGTCAGCAAAACGATCGCGGTCAGCTTCTCACTCTTCCTACTTTACAATTAGTAGACTATCCAGAAGTACTGGCATTGGGTGATTTGGCAGAAATTCAATATCATCCTCAAAAACAGTTGCCAGCTACGGCACAGGTTGCTTACCAACAGGCAAGTTGTGCGGCGAAAAATCTCTATCTGGCGGCAAGGGGGAAACGTTTACAAAAATTTAGATATTTGCATTTAGGGGAAATGCTAACTTTAGGTAAGGGTGCGGCAGTTGTTTCTAGTTTCGCTTTGAAGGTTGATGGGGGTTTGGCTGGTGGGATCCGGCAGTTTGTTTATTTGCAAAGATTACCGACTTTGCGTCATCAGTTGCGGGTATTGAGGCATTGGATTGGGAAATGGTTGAGGGGTTTGAAGGGGGGAGGTAGTTAGGGGTTATGTGGGGGATGCGAGATTTTTTTTAACGCAAAGGGTGCAAAGATGGGCGCAAAGGGCGCAAAGGGTTATTGAGGATTTTTAGTGAGGAGAAGATGATGAGTAAATGGGGAAGTAAGTTGGAGGAGTTGTTTGGGTTGGATTTGCGATCCTTAGCTGCGTTTCGGATTGGGGTAGCGCTGATTTTGATGGCGGATATAGTTATTCGTTTCCATGATATTAGGGCGCTTTATAGCGATGAGGGGGTATTACCAAGGACGGTAGCTAGGGATATTGTTCATCCTTTGCATTGGAGCATACATGCAATTAGCGGTACTCCTTTTGTGCAAAGTATTTTGTTTTTCGTGGCGTTTTTGATGGCGTTGGCTTTGTTAGTGGGATATCGAACAAGGTTGGCGACTATTGCTTCTTGGGCTTTGTTGATTTCTCTTCACAATCGCAATCCTTTGTTGCAGTTTGCTGGGGATGATATGTTGCGGGCGCTGATGTTTTGGGCGATGTTTTTGCCTCTTGGTGCTTGTTTTTCGATGGAGAGTGCCCTGAATTCTTCTCCGGATCCGTTACCGAAACGAGTTCTTTCTGGGGCGACTTTTGCTTTGAGTTTACAGGTATATTATGTTTATGCTTTTTCGGCTGGATACAAGACTACTAGTACTATTTGGTGGCCTGATTTAAGTGCTGTTTATTATGCTTTAAGTTTCGATCAGTATGCTGCACCTTTGGGGCAATTTTTGCTAAATTTTCCAGTATTATTGCCGATTTCTACCTTTTTTACTCTGGTATTGGAGTGGATTGGACCTTTATTTTTATTTGTACCTGTTGCTACTACTTTTTTCCGGACTGCTACTATTATTACTTTTATTCTGTTACATGTTGGTTTTGGGTTAACTCTCCATATTGGTTTGTTTCCCGCTTTGGGGATTTTTACTTGGTTGGTGTTTATTCCTAGCGATATTTGGGATGGGCTTTTCCAGAAGATTTATACTCCAGAAATGGCAGGTTTGACGATTAATTACGATCGCGATTGTGGGTTTTGTAAGAAAATGGTGCTTTTCTTGCGGACTTTGCTGGTTTTGCCAAAAACGCAGATGCGTGTCTGTCAGGACGATCCTTCCATTTTAGCGGATATGGAGGCAAACAACTCCTGGGTGGTGGTTGACTGGCAGGGGAATCG
Organism: Cyanobacteria bacterium UBA11153; assembly: GCA_003511885.1. Taxonomy (GTDB): domain Bacteria; phylum Cyanobacteriota; class Cyanobacteriia; order Cyanobacteriales; family Coleofasciculaceae; genus Limnofasciculus. Next base: position 27,947 of record DOIX01000125.1, on the reverse strand, counting down.
ACGTTTCAAGTGGGATGCGATCGCGTATATTGTGAGTTTGTCTCCTGTATTTAAGCTTTTGGCACCTATTCTGAGATTGCCTCCTTTGATGGTGGTGGGGACTAAAATATATGAAACTATTGCCTCAAATCGAAAGATGGCAGGCAATTTTACTAAGCCTTTTAAATACCGTCCGATTGAGATTCGTTCTGTAAAATTAATTAATGTGGTGACGTTGCTGTTACTGACTTATATTACGGTATGGAATTTTAAGAATTTGGTCGAGTTAACTACTAGTCGCGGTACTGTTACATCCGGTATACTCAAGTCCAGCGAACGAATTTTTAAGTCTAAGACGCTTAACTCTATTGATTGGTTTAGTCGTATTTTCAGAATAGATCAATCTTGGAGCATTTTTGCCCCTGCGCCTCCTAGAGATGATGGGTGGTATGTTGTTGTTGCTAAGTTGAAAGATGGCAGTGAGGTTGATATTTTAAGAAAGGGTGCTGCTGTAAGTTGGGATAAGCCAAGTATTGGGGTGCGGAATTATATCTACCCAAACATGCAATGGCGGACTTTTTTTATTAATCTCAATCGTGCCATAGGAAAGAAAGTTATACCTTACTATGGGGAATATCTCTGCCGCGATTGGAATGAACAACATCAAGGTGCAAAGCAGGTGGAGAGTTTTGAGATTTATTTTATGAGTGAGAGAACAGTACCACCAGGAGAGACACAAAATGTAGAAAAGATTAGTATTTTACAGCAATCTTGTTCTCAAGGGAATAAACCACTACAATAGTCTATTTTTGAAAAGATGACCAATTTAGCAGCGGATAGTAAATTGAATAGTAAGCGGAGGAATTTAGCGGCGGATTTAATAGCGGATGGTTAATATATTAATGACCAATTGCCAATGACTAATTGCCAACTATGTTATTTAACTCTTATCCATTCATTTTCGTCTTTTTACCCATTACCCTACTTGTCTTTTTTGGTTTAGTGCGGTTTCGCTTAACCAGGGTAGCTACAGCTTCCTTATTTATTGCATCACTCGCGTTTTACGCTTACTGGGATATCCACTACTTGCCGTTAATGCTGATTTCTATCGGCTTTAACTATTTTATTGGTAGATCCATAGAAGAGACTCCACTTGGTAGTAAAAAAGCCACTAGTTTACTCTGGACGGGTATTGGTTTAAACCTGGCTCTGTTATGCTATTATAAATATGCTAACTTCTTCCTGAGTTCTTTTGATGCGATCGCCGGAACAGACTGGACTCTCCCTAATATCATCCTCCCTCTCGGTATTTCTTTTTACACTTTCACCCAAACAGCTTATTTGGTAGACGCATATCGCGGCAAAACTACCAAACAAGATTGGTTGACTTACGGACTTTTTGTTACCTTCTTTCCCCATTTAATTGCTGGGCCAATTCTGCACCACCAAGATATGATTCCGCAGTTTCAAAGAATGCGGAATTTTGTATTTTCTCACAAAAATATGGCACGAGGTTTAGTGCTGTTTGGTTTAGGAATCGCCAAGAAAGTTTTAATTGCTGATAGTGTATCGCCCTGGGTTGCCCCGGTATTTAATAATGCTGCTTCCGTAACTTTTATTGAAGCCTGGGTGGGAGCAATTAGTTACACCATGCAGTTGTATTTCGATTTTTCTGGCTACTGCGATATGGCAATTGGCTTAGGCTGGATGATTAATATTGATTTACCGATTAATTTTAATTCTCCCTATAAATCTCTCTCCATCGTTGAATTTTGGCGACGCTGGCACATTACCCTGTCTAATTTTCTCCGAGATTATCTATATATTCCCTTGGGAGGAAATCGCAAAGGACAAGTTAGACGTTATATTAATTTAATGACTACCATGTTGTTAGGTGGACTGTGGCATGGTGCTGGGTGGACTTATGTGATATGGGGTGGATTGCATGGGTTATATCTCTGTATTAATCATGGGTGGACAAAGTTGGGTGTATCTTTACCGAAGCTATTGGCTTGGGTGATGACATTTTTTGCTGTTATCGTAGGTTGGGTGATATTTAGAGCAGGAACTTTAGCCGATGCGATGCACATTTTACAGGCGATGGTGGGGATGAAAGGGATTGTATTACCTGGTGAAGCCCAAGGGAAATTGGCCATTCTCACTAACTTTGGCATACAGCTTAAGTCTTGGAGTAGTTTGGCTTACATCCCAGAGGTAAATGGTAGTAAAATCTTGAGTATTTTATCTTTAGTTGGATTAACTTTGGCTGCAGCGTTACTCCCCAATACCCAGGAAATTATGGATAAGTTTAAGCCAACTTGGTGGTGGGCGGTTGGAGTGGGTGTACTAACTAGTGTGTGTTTGCTATCGCTGAATCGAGTTTCTGAATTTCTTTACTTTCAATTCTGATACATCTCAAAAAATATGAGTACATTGCCTCAATTAAATTTATATTTTTCTAAAGTTTTGCAAAATGGGAAAAGCCGCAATTCCTCTTTTAAAAAGTATCGTCGATTTAATTGGTGGTTGATAGCAGCCGCATTGATTCCTACCGTTGGTGTGGGATTGTTTAATATTATTATCGATCCTTACGATGTATTTGATACACCAAACTTTTTAGGTGTTAATCATTCTAAACCAGACAAAGATAATACAGATAGATTATTTAAAGCCCTTGATATTATCAGGATTAAACCTATCACAATTTTTATCGGTTCATCAAGGACAAAGCAGGGATTAGATCCCACCCATCCAGCTTTAGCAAGTCATCAACCTGCTTATAATCTGGCATTGAATGGTCCAAATACTTACGAGATACGTCGTTATTTAGAACATGCAATTGCCAATCAGCCAAACTTAAAAGAAGTAATCTTTGGGGTTGACTTTTTTATGTTCAATTCTTCATTAAAAAATCAACCCAGTTTCTCAGAAAATCGCTTAGAAAAAAGACATCTAACAATAGAAGATGTTATTACCTCGACATTTTCTTGGGATGCTTACTCCAAGAGCGTAGAAGCAATTAAAGCCAGCCTTAAAGAGCCAAACAAAAATGACGATTATGGCAAAAACGGTTTTATGCCAAATCGCAATCTTGAAAACGGTGAAAATGAATGGAGATTTAAGTCAGGGATAACTCTTTACTTCTCCTTACACTCTGATTATCAATTTTCCAATCAATATTTATCTGATTTTAAAAAGATCGTAGAACTATGCCAGAAACATGGTATAACCTTAAAAGTCTTTATCTCTCCATCTCACGCGATTGATTTGGAGGCTATTCGTGCCACTGGGCGTTGGGAAGTATTTGAACAATGGCAAAGGGAAATAGTTAAAATTACTCCAGTTTTGGATTTTTCCGGCTATAACAGCATTACAACTGAGCCAATTAGTAACTATATGAAGAATTATGTAGATAACTCCCATTATAGCCAAGCAATTGGCAATCTAGTACTCAATCGCATTTTAAATTACCAACAAGAAACAGTTCCCCAAGATTTCGGTATTTTCCTCACACCAGATAATATAGAATCTCACATTGAGAGACTCCGTAATGATAGAGAAGTATGGGCAAAAAATAATCCAAATAAATTGAAATTTGTAGAAGAATTAAAGCGCGAATACGATCGCAAACGTACCTTAGAACAAAAAAAATAACCGATATCAGCTATTTTTGAATGATGAAAACTCAAATTACTCCTCTATAGGATTTTTCTAGCTATAACACTATCACAACCGAACCAATTAGTGATGATATGGAATATTTCTTGGATGGTACTCACTACAGCAAACAAGTAGGAGATTGGGTTCTCAATCGAGTCTTGTCTTATCAAGAAACAAGCGTTCCTGGTGATTTTGGCATCCCGATAGTACCGAAAAATATTGAATCTCACTTAGATAAAATTAATAGTGAACGAGAATTATGGTCAAAGCAACATCCAGATGAAGTAAGGTTTGTTCGCGATTTAATAAAATAATGTACCGCATTTGGTAAAATCTAGAATTCCCACTCCTAAAGGAGTTCATAAAACTCAGGGAATTTAGATAATGACAAAACAAACCACTATTCCTAGCAAAATTGATATATCTATCCTCGTACCAATCTATAACGAGGTTGATAGCATACCTGACCTCTTAAATGCCATTACTACCGCTTTAGATCCAACTGGGTTAAGCTATGAAATTATCTGTGTCGATGATGGTTCTAAAGATGGTTCCACTGAACTTTTAATTCAACTGGCTAAAAGTCGCACCGACTTAAAAGCGGTAATTTTTCGCCGCAATTACGGTCAAACTCCAGCGATGGCTGCTGGATTTGATTGCGCTTCCGGTGAAGTTTTAATCACTATGGATGGCGATTTACAAAACGATCCCAAGGATATTCCGAAGCTACTAGCAAAATTAGAAGAAGGCTACGATTTAGTTAGTGGTTGGCGCAAGGCTAGACAAGATGATGCTCTCACTAGACTTCTCCCTTCTAAAATTGCTAATTGGGTAATTGGTAAAGTGACGGGCGTGAAATTGCATGACTATGGTTGCTCCCTTAAAGCTTATCGAGCGGAATTAGTTGCTGACATGAATCTTTACGGAGAATTACATCGATTTCTGCCCGCTTTAGCCTATATTGAAGGAGCAAAAATTACGGAGATACCTGTAGATCATCATGCTCGACGTTATGGCAAAAGTAAGTATGGTTTGGGTCGAACTTTTCGAGTGGTGATGGATTTATTAACAGTATTTTTTATGAAGAAATTCCTCACACGTCCGATGCACGTCTTTGGGCTTTTTGGTTTGATATCTATAGCTGGCGGGATGGTTTTAGGACTCTATTTAACCATTCTCAAACTCGGTTTAGGTCAAAACATTGGGGATCGCCCTTTACTGATTTTAGCAATTGTACTTGTCATTGCCGGGGTACAGCTATTTAGCTTTGGTCTTTTAGCAGAATTGCTAATGCGAACCTACCACGAATCTCAAAATAGACCAATTTATCGGGTGCGAGAGGTGGTGGGTGGTGGGAGTAGTAGCAAGTCGCGATCGCAAATTTAATTTACATTAAGTCAGTTTTTGCCTGTAGGGGTGTTAGCTTTAGCGGAGCGTGGCGTTAGCCTAGCGTGGTGAAGCATACCCTTTACAACTTTTCGCTCAAAACCGCTAACCCTGCCGCTATTACTTCTGCCAAAATACTCATCAGTCGAAATAGCGCCACACCTGGTAAAATTAACTCTGGCGGAAATTGATTGGCTAAAAGTGCTACCACCGTAGCTTCAAACACCCCTAAACCGCCCGGTGCGCCAGGAATCACTAACCCCATTAACCAGGAAAAGCTAAAGGCACTTAACAAAGGAGGAATCTGACTTAAGTTAATCGAAATTAGGGCTGCCATAGCGAATAAAAATCCAATGCCTCGTAGGATTAAAAAACCCATTTCTCCCAGCAAAGGTAACAGGGGATATCCCTCAAGTTGCACCGAGTTTTTATTGTTATTATTTTCTTGAGTTTTGCTATTTACTTTAGATTTGTTCAGCCGTTGAATTACAGGATTGAGAAAGATGGGATGAACTCCTACTAATACCCCAATCAAACACAAAATTTGTAACCACCAAGTTTGGCTATCTGATGTGGTAACTATCCAGCCTAGTCCGCTGCTAATTAAAGCAATAATCAAAGCAGCAGCAGCCATTAACAGAGGTTCTAGCAAAACGCTAATACTTGCTACACCTAAAGATCCACCTGCACTTTTAATCGCCGAAATTCGACCGTAAAAATGTCCAACATTCCCAGGCAAATATTTAGCAATATTAGTTTTTAAGTAAACCTGAAGTGCCCAAAATTCTCCCACAGGTTGCTTTAAAATACGCAGAATCCAAGTCCACACCCAGCCCGACCAAATGTGAGCCATGAGAGTTACAAATAATGCGATCGCTAACATTGTCCATCCCGTGCTATTAATCCGAATTAGCGCCACCTCTCGCCAACGATCTTTTAATACTTTGGCTAAAAAAAACAGTGTTAATCCCAGAATTGCCCAGCGGAGGTAAGGTTTGATTTTTGAGAAAATTTTCTTCACAGATTGTTAATAACCTAAGTTACTAGTTACCTTTTTCGGATTGCTAATGGCTAATGGCTCATGGAGCATGGCTCATGGCTAGTGGCTCGTAGATACTAGCTAATAGTAGAGCAAAAAACTAATAATTAGCCTGTCTTCAATTAGCAATTAGCAATTGAATTATAATCCCCTGCCATCAGGATCTCACTTCTCTTTCTGCACCCCACACCCCACACCCCACACCCCACACCCTACACCCCACATTCCACACTTAGTAATAAAACTTAAAACTTAGATTAACCAGATAGCCCTCATCTAGTAGTAAGGTGTAAAACTAGATTACAAGGGAGAAACTCTTATGGCAGAACTAAAACGTGGCTCGAAAGTTCGGATCAAAAGAAAAGAATCCTACTGGTACAACGAAGTAGGAACAGTCGCCTCCGTAGAGAAGAGCGGCATCAAATACCCCGTGATTGTCCGCTTTGACAAGGTAAACTACAACGGATTCAGCGGTAGCGCCTCTGGTGTCAACACCAATAACTTTGGCGTGAATGAACTCGACGTAGTTGGTTAAACCGTCATGGGAGAGGAGGTGACTGGGGATTAGAAAAACAGAGAAGACAAGGGATACAGACAATTCTGACTTCCTACTTCTATGGTGCATCCTCAGTCAACCCCTTAAAGTTATGCCGGAATTACCTGAAGTGGAAATAGTCCGACAAGGACTAGATCGAGTTACTCTGAATCAAAAAATTGAGGGTGGGGATGTGTTGCTGTCGCGCACTATTGCCTACCCTTTTACTGTGGGCGAGTTTTTAGCAGGATTGGATGGAGTGACGATTAGAAGTTGGCGCAGACGCGGCAAATACCTCCTTGCCCAACTCCGTGGCTCAGATGACGGGGATGGGGGTTGGTTGGGTGTCCACCTCCGGATGACTGGGCAGCTCCTGTGGTTGAATCGAGAGGAACCTTTACAAAAGCATACGCGAGTTAGGTTGTTTTTTCCCAAGGGTGAAGAGTTAAGATTTGTGGATCAGCGGACTTTTGGTAAGATGTGGTGGGTTCCCCCATCAGAAAAGCTAGAAGATATTATTACAGGTATTAAGGGATTAGCACCTGAACCTTTTGCACCGGAATTTTCCATAGATTACCTGGCGGGTAAGCTGAAAAAAAGTCAGCGTGCGATTAAAACTGCCATATTGGATCAGTCAATAGTTGCTGGCGTGGGTAATATTTATGCTGATGAAGCTTTATTTTTGAGTCGTATTTCACCAGAAACTCTGGGTTCAGTTTTAAATTTAGACCAAATTCAGCGACTCCATCATGCCATCATCCAAGTATTGCAAGCTGGAATTGAGGCGGGTGGTACGACATTTAGTCACTTTATGAATGTTCAGGGTATTAATGGTAATTATGGCGGTGTAGCTTGGGTATATCGTCGCACAGGCGAACCTTGTCGCGTCTGTGAAACTCCGATTCAACGGGTTAAATTGGGGGGACGTTCATCTCATTTTTGTCCCAATTGTCAGATGGTAAAATCTCTGGATTCTTGATTTATTTTGGTTACAATTAGGAGATCCCCCCTAGCCCCCCTTAAAAAGGGGGGAACAGGAGATTTTATCTCAGTTTAGCTGTTTACTCAAAGTCCCCCTTTTAACTCAAAGTCCCCCTTTTAACTCAAAGTCCCCCTTTTAACTCAAAGTCCCCCTTTTAACTCAAAGTCCCCCTTTTTAAGGGGGATTTAGGGGGATCGTTTATCTGTAACAATACTTTATGAATTTGGTATAATTTTCAAGCAGGTGCGTGCAGTTGTTGTTCCTCTAACCATCTATCCAGCCAAACCCCATCTTCTCCTAATAAGGGCGGTACTGGTTTTTGAGTATAATCGATTTCTAAATCGTAACTAGCTTGATCGTATACATTATTTAATAATTCCTGTAAATTTACTAATGGTTCCCTATCTCCAGATTTTAGCGGGATGGGAAATAAAGGTATGGCATCTTGCACGTTAAAACCATACAAATCAGCGGAAGGACGACAATCTCCTCGACTGACTAAAATGCGATAGTGAGTTTTAATATTACTTCCATATACTGATAGGGGTTCTCCGCGACGTAATAAATCGATTTCTACTAAATGGGTAGCACTACCTAATACGCGATTTCGTTTGGTTTCATATTGCTTCCTTCCTTCTCCAGAGCGTTTATTAACCGGAGAGATTAGCTCAATAGTTGTGACTACTTCTTTGGTAGCTACTTCTCGGATTTCTAAATAACCTTGTTTAACTGTTTCGGGGAGAGGAACTTCTACTTTTTGGGGTTTAAGAGTTGATTCCATCACCGCCACATTGCTGGTTGATTGTTGAGTTTTTGTCTGAGAACTTTTGACGATTAAATCGGGAATACCAACGAGTAGGGATTCTTCTCTAATGGTTTCATATATCCGCACTTCAACGGCAACTCTATATTTTGGGCGCAGTTGGGGAGAAAGTAACTTAGCAATTTCAACGATCAACCAGTGATGGATTCCTGGCCAGATTTCTGGATGTTCTAGGTACGGGTTCATTCCAGGGAAAGGAGAAGGCATAAGGTTTTTTCCTTGGTGTTGTAGAGTTTTTGTTTAAATTATATACTGGTTTTTAGTTACCTTACCGCAAACTCTGTATATTGCCGCAAATGAGGTGGATGAAACGCCAGCACAATATCCTCACGGGGCACGCCAGCCTGCAAAAAATCTGTCGCTACTCCATCTTCTGTCCAATCCTCTTCAATCCAAATTTTTCCATCCCGCAATCGGATATGAATAGTATTTCCCTTAATCCGTTCTTCTCCCTCCCAGCCTATTACTATCAATAAATAATGATCGTGTAGTTCATCAAAAATTAGATCGGTTTCTATTTGTGAATGAGTTATTTTTACGCCTAACTCATAATACTCAGTTAATATTTTACGAGTCAACTGGCGGTAATAATCTAATTTATCCATCGCTCAATTACCTCCGATTGTGGATCAAAAACTAGCAAGTTAACTCTATTTGTTTCAACAATTAATTGGGCAAGTTTCTTCTGAAATCCGCCGTTATAAACTCTAGTTGCGATCGCTAAATACAGCTCATATTCCGATGCCTGGGATTGCAAAATATTGCGATAAATGATATACTGCCCAACAGCTCCTTCTAGATCGTTGATGAAAGATCGCCCTAAAAAACTCTTCACCTCAACAATAATTTTTTGTCCTTGTTGTTCTGCTGCGATCGACTTTTCAGCCGCGATATCTGGGTAGAGCTTATCTCCACCATACTCCAGCACATAGTCTTCAGTCAAAATCGACCAGCCATCCTTAATTAGTGCTTGTTTGACTGTGTTATGGTAGATATCTTTAGCTGGCATCGCGAGTACGATAATTGTAACATCTACATTTTAACTCAAGCGCTCTGTTTTTGATGTCTATCCTAACCTAAGTTATTGAGCATTAATCCCATCACAAATCTTGCGATCTTCCTCACTCAGATTTACACTGCGGTTGTGCAAATAGTCGTGGAGCCAACTACAACCCTGTACTAGTAAAGAATCTAGATTGTAATCCCAATTCCACAGTTTTACTGTTTTATCCCAACTAGCAGAAGCAATCGTTTCTCCATCTGGGCTGAAACTCACGCTCAAAACCCCATCCCTATGCCCAGTGAGCGTGGTAATGAGAGTGCCATCTTTTTTCCACAGTTTTACTGTATTATCCCAACTAGCAGAAGCAATCGTTTCTCCATCTCGGCTGAAACTGACGCTATTAACCGAAGCCTTATGCTCAGTGAGAGTAGTGATGAGAGTGCCATCTTTTTTCCAGAGTTTTACTGTTTTATCAGTACTAGCAGAAGCAATAGTTTCTCCATCTCGGCTGAAACTGACACTATTAACTGGACTACTATGGCCAGTGAGGGTAGTAATGAGAGTGCCATCTTTTTTCCACAGTTTCACTGTATTATCCCAACTAGCAGAAGCAATAGTTTCTCCATCTGGGCTGAAACTGACGCTATTAACCCTATCACTATGGCCAGTGAGAGTGGTGATGAGAGTCCCGTCTTTTTTCCACAGTTTCACTGTATTATCCCAACTAGCAGAAGCAATAGTTTCACCATCTGGGCTGAAACTGACACTATCAACCGAAGCTTTATGCCCGGTGATAGTTTTGATGAGAGTCCCGTCTTTTTTCCACAGTTTCACTGTATTATCTCCACTAGCAGAAGCAATAGTTTCACCATCTGGGCTGAAACTGGCACTATAAACCAACTCCTTATGCCCAGTGAGAGTAGTGATGAGAGTCCCATCTTTTTTCCACAGTTTCACTGTTTTATCCCCACTAGCAGTAGCAATAGTTTCACCATCTGGGCTGAAACTGGCGCTCAAAACTGGATTCCTATGCCCAGTGATAGTTTTGATGAGAGTCCCGTCTTTTTGCCACAGTTTCACTGTTTTATCCCCACTAGCAGAAGCAATAGTTTCACCATCTGGGCTGAAACTGGCGCTATAAACCCCATCTTCATGCCCAGCGAGAGTAGTGATGAAAGTCCCGTCTTTTTGCCACAGTTTCACTGTTTTATCCCCACTAGCAGAAGCAATAGTTTGACTATCTGGGCTGAAACTGACGCTATGAACAAAACCGCTATGGCCAGTGAGAGTAGTGATTAAAGTACCATCTTTTTTCCACAGTTTCACTGTCTTATCCCCACTAGCAGAAGCAATAGTTTGTCCATCTGGGCTGAAACTGACACTAAAAACTGGGTTACTATGTCCAGTGAGAGTTTTGATAAAAGTGCCGTCTTTTTTCCACAGTTTCACTGTATTATCATCACTAGCAGAAGCAATAGTTTCTCCATCTGGGCTGAAATTTACGCTATAAACCGCACCTTTATGCCCAGTGAGAGTTGTGATGAGAGTGCCATCTTTTTTCCACAGTTTCACTGTATTATCCCCACTAGCAGAAGCAATAGTTTCTCCATCTGGGCTGAAACTGACGCTAAAAATCCAATCTCTATGCCCAGTGAGAGTTTTGATGAGAGTCCCGCCTTTTTTCCACAGTTTCACTGCATTATCCCTACTAGCAGTAGCAATAGTTTCACCATCTGGGCTGAAACTGACGCTATCAACCGAATCTTTATACCTAGTGAGAGTAGTGATAAAAGTGCCGTCTTTTCTCCAAAGTTTCACTGTATTATCCCAACTAGCAGAAGCAATAGTTTGTCCATCTGGACTGAAACTGACGCTAGTAACCCTATCGCTGTGCCCTTCTAAACGGTTAGACTCTCTGATTTGATAAACCCGATTAACCAAGGCATTTAGTGCTGCAGTTACTGCATCAGGTTTTCTCAGCTTTTCCTTCTTAACTAGTTTTCCTGCTTTCACGGCTACAATTAACGCATCAAGCTGTTTATTGGAGAGAAAAAGTGCTTGAGATAGATTAGATTGGGCAATAATAGTTTGCTTTTTTGCCTCCAAAGTTTGCTTTATTGCCTCCAATCGCTGTTGATTCGCCTGCCACCCAAATATCCCAGTAGTAATTGCCAATCCTGTCATCACCAATGTGGCTACAACTGAACCAACCACTACCCGTTTCTGAAACTGTTTCAGTTTCTCTCTTTCCTCTTCTAGTGCCCAAAATTGTGGTTGATACTTGTGGCGAACAAAACTAACAAAATAATCGTGAACCAACTGATAACGATTATCCGGAATTCCAGGTACTAGCAACAACAAACCGGAACCAGATAAAATCTTTAACACTAACTCCAGTTTTTGAGGATCGGAGTCTAAATCTTTCGCTAATTCTGCCTGAGTTTTCAGGGGTCTAGTATTATTCTCATTCGTCAGCCAGTACAATACTAACTCTGCCACTCGTTTATTGTCTTTGCCACAATCTCTCACTACTGCTTCTAAGAATAAATCCACTAATTTATCTTTGGGATTATTCACAAGTTTACGATAATTTTGCAGTGTGGTAATTTTTTCAGTTTCTAGTTGTGCCCCCACTACCTGCAACTCAATCGGACGAACTTCTCCTAATTCTGCTGCTAAATCGTTGACTAATTCATCGACTAAATCATCTGGCAAGGTGGATTGAGAACGGGTTGTTAATTCTTTAATTAATTTTTTGGCATTTTTGGGGACAAAATTTCCGAGATAATAGAGAATATGATCGTAGTTTATTTCCAGATTAGTTAAATAAGCATTACGTCTGAACTCCAATAAATGATGGAGAGAGTCTTCTCGGAGGGATAGGATTACTTTTAGATAAGGAATCTCCCAAGATTGATACAATAATCGATAAAATTCTCGGCGGCTGCTTGGGCTGGGGTTATCGAAGAAGAATTCTTCAAATTGATCGAAAATTAGTACTGTGTAAAGATTCCGGTGTTCGTTTTGACGTAATTGTTTGATAATTGATTTGACAGAGGATGGGTTTTGTTCATTTGTTTGTGGTTGACTGACATTATCTTCTAAAGCTGCCCCTACAGATTGATGATGATGTTTTTCTAGAGCATCTGTTAAAGCTTGGGCTAATGTACCAACCCAATCTTTATAAACCCGAACTAGAATAGGTAAAATATATCGCCCTTCAAAATAAGTCTGTTTTAAAACTGGGATTAACGCTGCTTCTATGATCGAACTTTTCCCGACTCCCGATGGTCCATAAATGATCGTTAATTTGCGATCCCGTCTTTTTACCCTCTCTACTAATTCCTCTATATCCTTCTCCCGCCCAAACTCTTGGATTGCATCTTCTATGGGGACAGTTTTTCTCTCCCCAGATACAGGATTAATCATCTGTTTCGCTGGTGGCAATCGTCTGGCACCGATAAACGCCCGCAACCCATATTGATTCTCTATTTTTATTTGTTCTAATTTGAGATTAAAGGCGGGTAAATATTCGGCTTGTTCAAAATTTAATGTTCGTAATTCTGCCAGAATCTCAACATAAAGATGTGGATCGTATTGATGTAGATTTTCTCCAAGAGTATGGGCGTGTTCTAAATTGGCGATCGCGTCTTTAATTTGACCGAGATGTTGCTGAGATTTGGCTAAAATAAAATAACATAGTCCCAATACTTTTGGATGAGGATCTGGTATCTTTTTTAATAAATCTAATCCTTGCTGCGCCTGTTGTTTGGCATCTTGCCAATCCTCTTTTCTTAGTGCTACTTCTGCCAAAAAACTATAGTCTCGAGCAACTAACCTCGTCTCTCCTTGACGTTGATGGATCTTAATTACTTTTTGGGAAATACTTTCCAGGGATTCCCATTCTCCTAATTGTCGCAGTAATTCTCCCAATTTACGACTATGGTTGGCTAATAAATCGCTACTATTTCCCTGTTCAAATTGAGCGATAGATTCCCTAATTCTATTCCTTGTTTCTGTCTGATAGTCTTTCCCTTTCAAATAATAAGCCCAAGCAATATTTAGCCAAACTACACCACTCCGCTCAAATTGGTTAGTTTCCTGCCAAAATGCTAAACTTGCCTGATACTGTTCAATGGCTTCATCAATCTGATTTTCTCTAAATTTAATTAGTCCCAAAATCAAGGATATAATAGCCTTCATTTCTGGTAATAATTCTTCTTCTTGATTCTGTAAATCATCCTGAATCGTCTTCAATTCAGCCGAATCTAAGGTAAACTTGGGATCGTCAGTAAAAGCTAGATCCGCATTTTCCCGTACCAAAGCCATTAGTTCATTATTTGGCATGGTAAATTCAATCGGTGGAGTCATCCAACTGAAAAAATCTGGCGCTATTCTTCTCAGCTTTTTTAATACTCCATCCGTCACCCATAGCACAATAGGAAAGGTAAAACTCAAAAAGCGATCGCGGACTCTATTTGTGGCAATCAGCAAGTCATGCAAATTCTCTACAGATTCTAAACCCAATACCATTAAACCATCTAATGGCTGACTATTAAACTGCTCCAAGATTGCGGTATAAAGAGTCTGGGTAGATGGTGCTAAAATTAACTCTGGAATATCGCGATTACTTGACTGGTGCAACCTTTGCAGGATTTGCGATCGCAAACTCCCATAGTTACATCGTACCAAGATTAGGGAAAACCGTCCCTGAGAAATTGCGATCGCTCGTGTTAAAGTTTTTAGGGAGCGATGGTTAGGATCTGGAATTTCTTCTAATTGGTTTTGGTTATTCATAATTTAAACTTAGTTCATTTTGATTTTTACAGATAAGCTGCTGCGCATTTAAACTGTATATCATCGCGAGCGAGGACGCTCGCACTACAACGATTTCACGATTTCATAATAACCACTTTAGACGCTTAACAGCTTAGTTAAATATGAACGATCCGAACTTATCTCGTATTCAGTAGAATTTGTTGTCTATAATTTCAGCTTTTGTAGGGGCGTTAGCGTTACCTTGGCGTTAGCCTAGCATTCGGGGGATAACTTCTGCAATAAACCCAAATTTTTATATCCGTTGGCGAAGCCTTCCTGAAGAGTATACTTCGCCCTGCCTTTACGCTAGAGAGACAACTACAGCAGTTCTCGTTTAAGTCCAATATGCTGGAGAGATAGGAAGGAGGGATATTGTTTTCAAACCCAGGAAGGGCGTTAGCGTTAGCGTGGCGAAGCCTAGCATTTGGATACAATATTTTTAGTTTTACCGATAACTTATCGCCCAAATGCTTCGCCCCTACACTAGATTTTGAACCGAAGAAGACACGTCCTAAACAGTTAAACATGCTCTTGTTTCCACAACTTATATTTATCCGTTTCAAATAATAACGGATTCAGATTAAACCAAGTACCTATCTCATCTTGGTATTCAAAAACAAACAGAGTGTGTAATAGGGCTTCATATTCGCGATCGCCTTTGACTCTTTGCTCCTTAACTACTTGAAATAATAACTCCCATTCTTCCTCATCAATAGCTGCTAGTAAGCTATCCCTTTCTTTGCGAATGACGTTTTCCAAAACACTGCGGGAAATTGGTGGATCTTCCTCTTGAATACAACCATAAAGCATTCCCATCAAGTTTCGCACATGACCGCCATTTACTCGACACAATCTATTTAATGTATCAAGATTATCAAAAATATCTGTAACTAGATTTAGACGTTGTTCCGCTTGCAGATCTGGAAATGCCCTTGCTAGTACCATTTGCTCTAATAAAGCCATACCTTGGAGATGATCTGTACCATCTCGTAATTGCACTGGTACCATTGGTAATACAATTGGACTTTTACCATTTCCTAAACGATTTTTTAGCGGTTCCCTAGCATTAGAGAAAATTAAAGATAGGGGTAAAGTGTAAACTAGATGGCAATTCATTTGTCGTAAATCTTCCCCTCTATCGACAAAAATATATTCATCTAATGGTTTATTAGAACCAGATGTTGCTTGACTTGGGACTCGATCCAAATTATCGACAATTACCACTAACCCTTTTTTTCCGCCCGCTTTTAACTGCTGGGTAGCCACATCGATAATTTCTTCGTTAATTAGCCGCAAGATTTGATGAGTTTGAGGTTCAGTATACTGTCTGAGTCGAGAACGAATTTGGGAACTATTTTTAGCTTTAACCGTAATCTTGGCAATTTCAGCAGGCAAGGAAAATTCTACACCTTCTTGACTCGCCTTCACTGTACCAATTCCAGGTATATTAGCTTCAGCACTCACATCGATATCCAAAACATTAGCAATGTTTTTCAAGAAGGATTTAAACCCTTGAGGTTGCAACCGCACCTGACTTTTTTGTAGACTATCACTTACCTGATGGGCGATCGCAAGTAAAATATCAGTAATATCGAGATCTGCCACATCCAAGTCATCCGTCACCTGAAAGTAGACAACATGAAACCCGGCATCCTTTAGCTCAACCTCCAACCGCGACAACTCTGTAGACTTGCCACAGCCGATATGCCCAGTAAACAACTGACACGTAGGTTGATTGGGGGATAGACGGGTAATCGTGCGCTTGAGTTTATCAACAACTTTCTCACTCCGCACCGTGGCAAAATCAATATAGTACTTGCGATCCTCACTACTCCCCATCTTGAGGGTTTTACTAGGATTGCAAGCGGGAAAAAATCGCTCTAAATCTAAATTCATGACAATATGTTAAGTCGGCGGGAAACTACTTACCGACAAAATCAGTCAACTCTATATTAAGCAATTCCTGTGGATTTGACCAGATCGTTTATTATCACACTTTTCATCCTATGAACTCATTAGTTGGCAAAACGTTACAAGGTGGTAAATATACTCTAGAACAAGAATTAGGCAGGGGTGGTTTTGGTGTCACATATAAAGCCACCCATCACTACTTGAATCAAACAGTAGTAATTAAAACCCTTAATCAATCTCTCCTCCAACATCCAAATTACGATCGCTTTTTGCAACAATTTCAGGATGAAGGGCGACGGTTGGCGCTTTGCCTTCATCCTCATATTGTCAGGGTGAGTGATTTCTTCCACGAAGCGGCACAACCCTATATGGTGATGGACTATATTGAAGGTCAAACATTGGATTTTGTCGTATTAGAAGGGAAACCTTTAAATGAAGCCACAGCGATTTATTACATCCGACAAGTTGGCGAAGCCTTAAAAGTAGTTCATCAACAAGGATTTCTCCATCGAGATATTAAACCTGCTAATATTATTCGGAGATCCCCCCCAACCCCCCTTAATAAGGGGGGAGAAAAGAGAGATAAGGGAGATAAGGAAGATAAGGGAGATAAAAAAGAAAGGGTAAATCATGGGAATGAAGTAGTACTAATTGATTTTGGAATAGCGCGAGAATTTACATCGCAATCTACCCAAACCCACACAAGTATGCTCTCAGAAGGATATGCGCCCATAGAACAATATTTGATCAAAGAAAAGCGCACTCCCGCCTCAGATGTTTACGGTCTTGCCGCCACACTATATACTTTAGTTACAGCCCAAATACCTACACCCTCAGTAATTCGCGATCGCCAACCGATGCCCCAACCCCGGGAACTCCAGCCAGAAATCAGTGCAGCCCTCAATCAAGCCATCATGCAAGGAATGGCAATCGAAGCACCTCATCGCCCAGCCACAGTAGAAGATTGGTTATCTCTCTTACCAGAAGTAGAATTCGATCCCACCAACGATTATTCCATCACCCTATTCCAAAAAACCGAAACCCAACCAACAATATCCATTCCCCCAGAAGAAACCAATCTTGAGTCAAAGACTAAATCAAATATCCCCAAGAAACTCTATCAAAACCCTATTTTAATCGGGACAGGAGGAATAATTGCGATCGCAACCAGTTTAATTACTTGGCAAACCCTCTCCCACAAACCAAAACCCCCTTCCGCAACACCTACCATTCAACCCTCAATCGTGCCAATTGTCATACCCACATCAACACCTACACCCACACCCATAACTAATAACAACAACGATAAAATTGATAACCATAACGATCAAAACGATCCTATTCCCCAAAAAACAACAAAACCAGTACGACAAAATAATCCCGATTCCCCACCACAACCAATCCGTCGTCGCTCTTCTCACAGAAGAATTGATACCCCAAATCAGCCATCTTCACAAACAGAAAGACAATCTTCCCCACCAACAGCAATTAAAAGAAAACCTCGATATACAAATCCACCTCCCACGAGACAAAACCAACCTAATCCAGTATCTTCCCCCATCCAATCTCAACCAGTAAAACCCAAAGAAACTAACCCACCCCCAGCAGAAATAACACCACCATCAGCACAATTAAGACAACCAATTCAAGATATCCAAAAAGTAGCACCTCCACCAGCAGCACCCAAACCGAAAAAAACCGAACCCACTCAAGAGGAAGGGGGGAATAGAGAGGGTGGCGAGTGAGGAATATATCCCTCAAAAAACCTCTGCAAACCTCTATGCTAACCTCTGCGAAGCTCTGCGTAAAAAAAAAATAACCAACATCATTTACAATGCCCAATCTTAATCCAAAATACGGTTTAGCCATCCATACAAGCAGTTCAGAATTAGGACTAGCCATCAGTAATTTTCATAGCGAAAACCGCCACCAAACATGGGAACTCGGACAAGATTTATCCACCCATTTACATCAGTATTTACTCGAATTTATCCAACCCCAAAATTGGACAGATTTAGCCTTCATTGCCGTAGCCAAAGGCCCCGGAAGTTTTACAGGTACGCGGATTGGAATTGTTACCGCCCGGACTATCGCACAACAGTTAAATATTCCCCTATTTGCTATTTCCACTTTAGCAGCGGTAGCTTGGTCAGGGAGGGGAGGATCTAATCCAGTCGGCGGGCAAAGCAGGAGCGAAATAAGTCCGACTTCATCGCCAACTGCGTGCTTGCAGCAGAGCTTCGCTATCGCGCTGCAAATGCCTGCTCAAAGAGGTCAATTATTTACTGGTATTTATCAAGAAAAACCTAATAATTTAGGTCTGAATGAGCTATTTTCAGATACAGCGATAAGGCCAGAGGTATGGAGTCACACCTTGAATAATTTGTCAATAGAATATCAGTTAATTGATCTTCCTGCTGCTGCACAATTAGGTACATCGGTTTCCAGTTTGCTGGAACTTGCCTATATAAACTGGCAAGAAGGAGCGCGGCCTCATTTTTCAGCAGCACTGCCTTTTTACGGTCAACATCCAGTGGAGGGAAGGGAATTGAATAAGAAGTTAGAGGTTAGAGGTTAGAGGTCAGAGGAAAGAAAAATGTAGGCTAGGCAATGCCCACAATCTTCTGTGGGATTACATAACATGAGCGATGATGGACATTCCTGACACTAGGTTGAATTTCAAGAGTGAAAAAATAAAGCCACCTTACTATTGACAAAAATTCATATTTAAGCCATAGTATGATTGACAGTTCTCATAGAACAAAGTCAAAAAAGATTATACTTTAATCTTTCCATGAGTTATTGTGAGTTGCGATAGTGACTCTGTATCGCATCGAGCGATAGACTCAAAAGTCAGTGCCCAACTGTGACAAGTGTCCGCACTGACTCCTCCTCCGTCCTTTAAAGGAGACAAATTTATTATGGCTTCCAAAGAAACCCGCAAGCCATGGGTAATTAACCGTCTACTCCCCACGCTGCAATGGGCGCTAGTCGGTCGCTACCGCAGTCGTTCGGATGCAGAGGGATATCTTCAGCTATGTCGGGAACGATTACCTAACGCCCGATTTGAAGTCGTTTTTGATACGAGCGATACTAAAACATCCTCTGGGGATGGAAATTAGAAGTTAGGAGTTAGAAATTAGGAGTTAAGAGTTATGGTAAATTAGCCATTCAAAAAGAAAAACTTTTAACTTTTAATTTTTGGCTTTTAACTTTTAATTTTTGGCTTTTAACTTTTGACTTTTTGATATGCCTAGTTACCCTGGAATTTCTAGCGATGCCTTCAGACATCCCCTGGATAGACAAGCGGAAGAAGCCTTGCGCAGCGTCCCCGGATTTAACCTAGTTGCCCGTAAATTTGTAGAATTTCTTTATGAACGTCCTCAGTTTATCTATCTGATGGGCAATAGCATCCAAGTTGGCCCCCGCCAATATTCAACAATTTATCGCTTATTTCGAGAATGCGTTCGCGATTTAGACGTACATCCAGAGCCAACATTATTTGTGTCTCAGAATCCCCAAGTCAATAGCTATGCCTTGGGGCAAGATCGTCCCTATATCGTCTTAAATACTGGTTTATTAGACTTACTCAAAGAAGAAGAAATTAGAACCGTTTTAGCCCATGAATTAGGGCATATAAAATGCGGTCATACCATCTTAATTCAGATGGGAATTTGGGTAATGCAAGCCGCCTCATTTCTAGGGGACGTAACCTTTGGTATTGGCAATATCATTAGCAGCGGGTTACTCTATGCCTTTTATGAATGGCGGCGCAAAGCAGAATTATCCTCAGATAGAGCCGCATTACTAGTAATGGACGATCTCAATATTGTCATGAGGACAATGATGAAACTTTCCGGTGGTTCCCATCAGTACGGACATGAATGTAGCCTCGATGAATTTATCCGTCAATCCGACAATTTTCAGGAACTTGACCAAGATAGTCTCAATCAAATATATAAATTTTTACTCTACAATGGAGGTAATGGTTCTTTTCTCACTCATCCCTTTCCTGTGGAGAGGGTACGGTATCTGCGGGATTGGGCAAATTCCGATGAGTATCGTCAAATTCACCAGGGTAATTACCAACGAGTGACGCAGGAGGGTTCAGTTGACGTGCCATCCCAAACTGCGGCAGAGAATGAAGCTGAAAGATTGCGGCGGGAACTTGAAGAATTGCAAGCGGAAATTAACCGGATTAAGTCTCAGTCTAATCATCCTTAACGAAAAAGGAGTTCAAGTATTTTGGATAATTGTTATGGGCAGCATGGATGGAAGGAATTTCTTAGAAATAGAAAAGATATTCTTAATGAATTTGATAAAGTTCTAGAGCAAACGAAGAACAGACCTATTCATGTTGCACATGGTCAAGCTGTGGAAGCGTATATCCGTAAATGGTTAGCAGAATTTATACCTAAAAAGTATGCAGTTACATCTGGTTATATCATCCCAAATTTATATGATGATAGTGGCAAAAGCAAAATATATCACTATGACATCATTATATATAATTGCTTAGAAGCTCCTGTTTTATGGACAGAAGGCAACGAAGATAATAGCGAACAAGGGAAGTATAGAGCAATTCCAGCGAAGCACGTAGTCGCGGTTTATGAAGTAAAATCTCGTTTAACAAAAGACAATGTTGCTGATGCATTAAATAAACTAAATCAAACGAAAGATTTTAGTAATCAGTTAAACCAAAATTATACCTGTGGCGCAATCTTTATAGACCTAAAAGAAAGTGACTCTAATAAAGAATCAATTTTGAAAGAACTTCACAAAGGCGCTAGCGTGTTTGGATTCTCAGGAGGAATGGTTCTCAGATACGAAGGAGATGACACACCAACTGGGATAATTTCTCTTTTCAATACAGATCCCAATTCGGAAGCAGAAAGTATTCATCGTAAACCTTTAGCTAAGAGGATCGACGATTTAAAGATTTACATAACAGAAGAAGGGAATCTTGAATGTGCTGAACCTGGCGGTGGAGCAATTTTTGTCGCTACTGCGGAAAACACATGGTCAGTATCAAAGTTATATGGAGTGGCTTATAAAGAGGGATCTCTCTCTGTCTATTTAAGCTGGTCTAGAAGTAATTTTTCTAAATTTTGTATTAACTTACTAAGTGCCCTCGAAGGGTTGGCATACAACGATAAAAATAGACCATCATTTGGGATGGTTTTTGATAAAATTGAGCGTAAAAATGCTATTCCACAACCAGCCCGCCCCAAGGATGGTTTTCCCTTTCTAAAAGTTTCTAGTGTCGTTAGCGTGGGAAATGGGAAAAAATTTGACATCAACTATGAAGAAAAGACAATAGAATTCTGGGTTGAGGTTGAAAATCAAAGTAAAGTTGAAGTAACGATTTCGGATGACTTCTTTAGAACAAATTGCGTTTTGTTAGGAGAGGACAAAGCTATTAAACCAGTCAAGTTAATTGCAAAGGTAAAGGATGATAGTGGTGATTTTAATTTTGAAAACCTTTTGAGAGAGGAAGGATTGGAAATGCAGTATCGGCTTGTTTACTACCCAACTCAAGGAGAAAGAGAATTCTTTGTAATTGAAAAGAATGTTAAAATAAGCGACTCACATATTGAATTTGTATAAGAGTAAGAGATCGGGAAAGTTGTCATCTGGCGATCCTTGAAAGACCCGTTTCCCTCGACTTAGAACAATAACTCTTCTGCCCGATCGAGATTTTGCTCGACTTCTGCAAAATTCGGATCGATTGTCAATGCCTTTCTAAAAGCGGCAATCGCACCTCCGAGTTTATTTTGCTGCAATAGAGCCTTTCCTAAACTGTTATAAGCTGTTACTTCTAAGGGATATAATTCAATGGATTTATTGTAGGCGGCAATCGCCTCTTCTACTCGATCTTGCTTCATCAAAGCATCCCCTAAACGATTGTAGGTGAGGAAATCAACTAATGTGGGAAGCCATTCAAGATTTTTACGGTAGAGGGCGATCTTTTGCTCTACCTTCCCTTGCCGGATTAAGGCATTGCCTAAGTAGCTGTGTTTCCAAGCAGATTTGAAAGCAGATTCAGGAATCAGAGCGATCCCTTGGCGATAAGTATCTACCGCTTCTCTCGATCGATCTTGCTTTAGCAAGGCATCTCCCAAACAATCATAAGCACTTTTGTTTTGGGAGTTAAGTTCAATCGCTTTTCGGCAAGCAGTTATTCCGGCTTCTAGCTGATTTTGCTGCACCAGAGTTCGACCAAAGTATGAAGATGCAGTCGAGTCATCTTGAAATATTTTTTGATAGCTTTCAAACGCTTCAGTGAATTGATTCTGTTTCACTAAAGCCTTGCCCAATAATCCAGAGTGGAAGAGGAAACCTTGGGGAAACAATTTGATGGCTTGGCGAGAGGTAGAGATCGCTTCATCTAGCTTGTTTTGTTCGATCAAAGCATTTACTAGATCCGCATAAACAAATTCATCACTCGGCTCGATTTCGATCGCTTTACGGTAAGCAACAATAGCCTCATCTAGATGATTTTGTTTGACAAGAGCCTTACCCAAGCATTTGTACGCATTGCTATTATTTGAGTTCCGATCGATTGCTTGGCGACAAGCTGTCTCTGCCTCATCTATTTTATGTTGTTCGAGCAAAGTTTGACCGAGTTGGGAATAGGCGATCGAGTTTTCCACTGCCATCGCTCGATCGGGGGAACCTCCAAATGCAACCAAAGCTTCATCTAATCTATTCTGCTTAACTAGAACTCTACCCAAGTCATTATATCCACTATATAGACTGCCAAATTTTGGGTCAATTTCGATCGCTTTTTGATAGGCAGTAGTTGCTTCTTCCAGACGATTCTCTGATTCTAATGCTGCTCCCAATTTATAATAAGCAATCGACTGGCGATTTTTAGTGACATCAGCTCGATTCGTCGCCCTCTCAATGTCTTTGCTATATGCAGCTAGATAGGCATCAAGTGCCTCCTCTACCTTGTTTTTTCTGACCAAAGCATTACCAAGTCGAGTGTAAGCATCGATTTCATCTTGAAATTGCTTAAAGTAGGCAGCAAATGCCTCAGATAGGTCATTCTTTTCGACTAAAACATTGCCCAGGAATTCATAAATATAATCATCTTCAGGGTTCAATGCGATCGCGTGGCGGTAGGCATCAGTTGCGTCATCGAAGCGATGTTCCTTTTCTAGCGCCAATCCCAATCGGAAATAAGCGGCTGAATCAGCTTGGTTGTTCGATACGTCGGCATTTCCCAATTCAACTCCTTTGCGAAAAGCCGCGATCGCATCCTTCAGCTTATTTTGCTTAACTAGTGCATCTCCGAGACTTTTGTAAACGCTAAAATCCCCAGACTTATCGTTTGTTTCTGAAATTAGAGTAATAGCAGTTTGGTAAGCTTCGATTGCTTCATCCAATCGATCTCCATCCACGAGAAGGTGACCGAATTGATGGTAAGCTTCTGGATCGTTAGGATTCTTTGCGATCGCTCTTTTCCAGAGCTGTTCTTCATTTGCATTAGATTGCTTTAGAGTTGTATCGGATTTTGATAAAAGCCAACTCTGATTTCGATCTGTTGCACTTTGAGACATGGCATTTTTGCTCGCTATTATCTCAAATGTAGTAGCTAAAGCTAGAATAAATACACAAACAATAGTTAGTTTTATCTTCATCTCTTGACAGAATATTCTTTCTGTAGAAAAATTAGTAATAGCGGTTAGGCAATTATAGCAGTACGCTCTGGCGTAATTACAGTACATTTGATCCAAAAATCTGCCGATAAAGCATCCATCCATTTAATCTGCAACTATACCAGTGAGTAGCGCTATAGTGTTATTACTTTAGGATTAGAGGGTTATTGCCATGATTGCAGCTAGAGATAACGATCATTACTTTACGCCTGAAGAGTATTTTGCTTGGGAGGAGCAACAATTAGAAAGACACGAGCTAATCGATGGTCGGGTTTATGCGATGAGTGGCGGGACTAGAAATCACAGCGATATCGCGGGAAACTTTTTAGCGATTATCAAGCCCCATCTGCGGGGCAGTGGTTGTAAAACATACAATTCTGACTGCCGCGTAAATATCCTCAATACTCGTAACTATACCTACCCCGATCTGAGTGTCACTTGCGATCCGCGAGATAATTCTAGTACCCAATATATTACCTATCCCTGTTTGATTGTCGAGGTTTTATCAGATAGCACCGAGGCTTATGACCGAGGCAAGAAGTTTGAAAAATATCGCCGCAATCCGAATTTGGTCGATTATGTTTTAGTGAGTTCTGATGAGATCGCGATCGATATCTATCATAAAAATGATGCAGGGGATTGGTTGATTCTGAGCTATCGATCAGGCGATCGCGTGGAGCTTAAAAGTATTGGTTTAAGTTTGCCAATCGAGCAATTCTACGAAGAAATTGTTTTCGAGTCTCAGCCCCAAGAAATAGAAAAATATAACTGATAAAATCGCGATCGCTTAAGTCTTCGTTCGACTCTCTTTTACCCATCAACTGGACTTTTCACGCCCCGCCCACCTCGATTTAATACGCGAGTATAAATCATCGTGGTTTCCACATCTTTGTGTCCGAGTAATTCTTGTACAGTGCGAATATCGTAGCCAGCTTCTAATAAGTGCGTGGCAAAACTATGGCGCAGAGTATGAGGACTCGCATTCTTAGGAATTAGAGTAAGCTGATTACTAAATGCTCGACTGCGGTTCAACTCAATCGTTATGCGGCTTAATTTGTGGGTGGATGAGTATCTGGAAAACTATCTGCTAAGATTTTTGAACTGTTAATTCCCAGATTTTAGATTCATGATGATATTGTTCTTTCTCAACCTGCTCAGTTAGGTGTATTTTACGTTAATCAACTACTTGAATCGATAAAAACCCCTACCTTTTTTTCTAATCAACCATTTTTAGATGAGCTAGCACAATTAAAAGATCATGTAGTTGAGAAAGTAAATCGAATAAATTCTAAGCAAATTCCACGCCTCATCAAAGAACTCTTTAAAGCCCTTAGCTCACCTATTAGTAAAGAACATGAACTTAATAGTCTTTGCTTTTTAGTCAATATCTGGGGTGCAAAAAGTGAATTACAGCTTTCGGCTGCAATTTCAACATACTGGAATGAATATATTCTGGAACAAGAACTGAATCTTAATGTTTTAGAAGGAATTTTAAACTATCCAGAATGTGTTAACGAGCTTTCTGAAAAAGCTCAATTAGTAATTGATTCAGTTTTTAGATCCCAAATTTTAAAGCGTCGAAGAACATCAGAGTCAGTCGTTAAGTTTCTTGCGGCTGCGGATACTGTTCCTCTTGCTCATGCTCTACTAGGTGAAGCATCAAACTTAATTCCATTAGATAAAGTGATTAAAGAGAGTCGGCATTACAAATACCTGTTTGGCAACAAATTCACAGAACTATTTGGTCAAGATATACTTAAAGAAACAAGGCGAGTTCTAAGAACGCGAGACGGATATCAGGTAAATCCTGTACTTTCTGCTCTTCGAGAATGTCAAATTTGGGATCTAGCAGATGCTCTTCCAGAACCAGAGCAAGTAAATTTTGCAAATGAATTAATTGGATCGCTTAATTCTAACAACTGGGAGACTATGGATTTGTTAAGCTTTAATAATCGGGAAGAAACTCCTATTAAGTGGGTCAGGCTATTACTTGATCAATGGTCAACTGATTTATCTAAGAACTCCCGATTTCAAAAGGCATTACCTTATTACCTAGAGCACTATTTGGGATTAGTAGAGCGTTATACAAATGAGCTTGGTAATTATGAAAAACTAAAGGAAGCTGTTCAAATCATTGTCGAATCAACTGGTAAAAGCTCTCATGCCTCCGAGAACATTGCAAAGCTAGAAGATAATGAGTTTGTATGGGCACTTTGGCAAAAGATACTTACCAAACATAGCGATGAACCGCCGCATAACAACCCGGTTGGAGCGGACAGTTGAGAGTCTTTTCGTCTATCGTTGTGGTCGATCTGCTGCCGCTCAACCGGAACGTTATCTCGTAAATGCTGCCTGATCTTGGAGATAATTCGGAAGCTCGATCAAGAGCTTTATCTAAAAAAAATTGGTAGAATCAATAGATACGCTGCGATCGCGCCCCACTGAAAAGGAATTTAGACTGAAGTCCCCCGCTGGGCGGGGTAACTTCCGCTATATATATTAGTTTATCTTAACCGCCGAGAAGACCCCTGCTATACCGTTGCGATTAGCGGGGGAGGATGTTAAGCTACCGTTAAAGGATATTAAATGCCCATAGCCCGCAGCCCAGATCCATGGCTCTATGAACGCAATATCCCATTAATTTGCTAGTATGACACCTTTACTCAGGGCATAGCTGTCCAAAAGGATCTTCATGGTGACAGATGTTATATCAGAAAGTCCTGCAAATAACTCCCCCAGCCAGCTTAACAAGCTAGGGGTTCGTATTCAGGAAGCCCAGGAAAGAATCTATCGGTTTTTCCTGGATATCGTTAAGCAAAAGTCTCCTCCTGAAGTCGTGCAGGAATTTAGACATTTGTTTATCGACTATAACGCTGCTCCTGGTGAGCCAGAGATAATTCAAGCCATATCAGAATTGGTTTTTGCTAATAATGAGAAAGAATATAGGGATACAATCAAGCGGTGTTGCTACATTTTGATTAATAACTGGTATATTTCTCGGAATCATACCAACATTCAAGCATTAGTCGATCTTTTTACTGAGGTTAGGAGTCCGCAACGAACCATATCTCCAACTTTAAGTCGGCAAAGAACATGGTTATGGAACTTTGTTAATGGCCCAGAATATCATGAATTAAAATTATTTGTCTCCAGATACGCCGAAAAAGAACACTGGAGCAATCGTTACCAATCCTATCTATTAGTACCCCAATATACTAACCTCAATAATCCTGTGGAACAGAGAGAAGCGGCGAGGGCGCTTTCTTTGAAACTGAAAGAGCAGTTTAAGTTAGAGTTAGCGATGTACACGGCGCGATCGCAATCTGGTGCCCACAAGGATCGCATTAACCATAATCCCACAGCCCTTGGGGATAATGTCATTGATTTTATTAAGAAAATTGTGGCTAAAAATGGAATTTTTAACCACGATCATTTAGCTCATATTTTTCTGGAACAAACTAAAACTATCAATTATGAGTGTTTTAAATATTCTGTACCAAAATACTTAGTATTTTCTTTACCAAATAATACTATCTGTCACACGTTAGAGGAAAAAATTGCCGAAAAGTTAGTCGCTCTTTATGTTGATTATCACGAACAACCCCTAGATGATGCCTTGCTCCTGAGAACTTGCAATCGATTAATCGATTACTTGACTACTGAAGATGCCAATAAACCTTCCGAACTATTTATTTGGTTAATGTCTCAAAGTCATCATATTCTTTTGGCAATATTACTGCTCAAAATTATTCTGATTTGTCCGAATACCCGCAATCATCTAGAAACTAGTATCGCTAGGTTAATTGAATACTATGTCAATTATCCAGAAGAAGACTGTCAATGGGCGATCGTATTTTTTGAGGTATTCAAAATCGCTTTTGCTATTTATGCAGATGATGTTCAATACAATTTGATTAAGATGGATGGCGATAATCCAGAAGAATTTTCTGAGTTGGATTTGGATGCTTATCGGGTTTTTTCTCAACTTCGCCCTACGGATACAGGAATTACGGAGGATGATGCCAAAAATAAGGTTGATTCATCTATCTCTAGCACCCAAACTAATCATTTGTCGCCGACACTGAGTTGATGGGCTTGCGCTATATCTTAGACTTGTGCTAGCTAGGGCTTGCTGTATAAAGCTGAA
>DOIX01000124.1:659-7592 GCA_003511885.1 Cyanobacteria bacterium UBA11153 | reverse complement strand
AGCGTGATAAAAAACTCCTAGCGAGCAAGATGCTCGCACTACATATACACAATAATTATTAGTTGGTTTTGATTCCTCAACCCAAGCTAAATTTTTATTTGAGATGGAGTTTTACGCAGAATAGCAGGTAAATTATGCTGCATTTGATGGCGGAGAGATGTGCCGCTGCTGGCAATTAATATTCTATCTTGGTGATGGAAAACCACCATTTCGGTACCAAAAGTCTGTTCCAAGATAGCTGATGTGAAAATATCAATTGGTTCACCTTGGCAAATTAAGCCGTGATTGAAACAGATTACCCAAGGTAAGTGAGTGGCTACAGAATTAAGGTCATGAGTAGAGAGAAAAATAGTTAAACCTTGTTGATTGAGATCCGCTAATAGATGTAATAATTCGTGTTGAATTTGTAAGTCAGAACTACTAGTTGGCTCATCTAAAAAGACAATATCTGGTTCCCCTACTAATGCCCTGGCTAAAAAAACTCGCTGTTGTTGTCCCCCTGATAAATTACCAATGGGTTGATGGGCAAGATGGGCGATACCAACTCGATGGAGGAGTTGATGGGCAATATTGCGATCGCGTTTTGATGCCCAAGGTAAAATTTTGTTATTTTGGTAGCATCCCATCATTACTACTTCTTCTGCCGTAACGGGAAAAGTCCAATCTACTGTTTCCACTTGGGGGACGTAACCCACTTTTGGTGGTGCTACTCCTGATTTTAGCTGCTTTCCTCGAAACCAAATCTCTCCCTCCCAAGGAGGTACTAATCCTAAAATTGCCTTAATCAACGTGCTTTTTCCGCTACCTGAAGGTCCGACTAATCCAGATAGTTGACGAGGATAAAGAGTCAAATTTACCCCTGTAAATACTGGCAAGCGTTGATAGCCGCAGGTTAAATTCCTAACTTCGAGTATTGGTTCCATTGAGAGGTCATTTATTAATTAAATGTTAAGTTTTCGACGATTGCATTAGTTCTATATTCTTGTAGGTTCTCCAGATTGAATTGGATTTGTTTTACTATAACGCAATCGACTAGTACTCAATTGACCTGTGTTTATTTGTGCTGTTTTGGATTAATAGGGAACAGGAGACAGAAAAATACCCATCAATAAATCAAGATAATCTTCCATTGCTAATGTAATGGCTAATTATAAATTGCCATATTTCTGGTCCACCCTTAACTATTATATTCAGTTATTCACTCGTAGCTGTTGCTCCTACTACATTACCAGAATTAACTTTATTCATTAAATCGGGATTCCCCCCTAGGTTGGAGGCAATAATTTTAAGATTATTCACCATCATGCCAATATAAGTATGTTCGGGATTTTTATTTTCCATGGCATTGGCTGATCCCTCACCCGGTAATTCATCATCAGCAGTATTAGCAGTTTTTACCTTAGCTTCGCGGGCAATTTGTTCTGCTATTGTACTGGGATAAACTTCCGATCCAAAAATAGCAGGAACTCCTGATTGACGAACTTGATCGACTAATTTTGCGATATCTTTAGCTGAGGGTTCGTTAAAATCTGAAGGTTGAATTGCACCAATGACTTGAAATCCATATTCTCTAGCCCAATATGCCCAAGAGTCGTGGTAAGTTAGAAGTTTGCGATTTTTTTCGGGAATACTGGCAACAACTTCACGAGTGGCTTTATCTAATTCTTCAAGACGTTGCAGGTAGTTTTTGAGGTTGGTTTCGTAGTAATTTTTACCCTCCGGATCTAGTTCAGTTAAATGTTTTGCTACTAATTTTGCATAGGTCATAGCATATTTGGGATTTACCCACAGATGAGGATTGGGAGATCCTTTTTCTTGAGGAAAGCTAAAATCAAACATCCATTCTTTTTCGGTAATAGTGTTATTCCCTAATTGATAAATTTTGGTATCTTTGGGTTTAGAGGAATTGGCGAGTTTTTCCGTAGGCACTTCCAAGCGCAAACCATTGGAAAGAATTAAGTTTGCCTTACTTAGTAAGTCGGCATCAGAGGGGCGTGGTTGAAAGGTATGAGAGTCTGTGCCTTCTGGAATAATCCCTTTTACTTCCACGCGATCGCCTGCTATATTACTGACAATATTAGTAATAGGTGCTACCGTCGTTACGACTAAAAGTTTTGTCTTGGATTGGGTATTTTTAGATTGAGTTGAAGTCTCTCTTGGAGTAGGAGAAGGAGAAATGGTTGAACTTTCAGGTGTTTGACAACCCATAGTCACCAGGGTGAGTGCTAAAAATAATGCTACTAGTTTCATGACAGGGGGTCAAGTTTAAGAAGTGGATCTAACAATAGAGATTTCTCTATGAGAAGATTAGAGATAAGGATGATGGAAACATTTAGATAACCTCTTTTCATAAATAGAACGTTTTTTTTAAAGCTGCAATACCCTGTGGGGGCATTTTGGGAGTTTATTCCTAGGGAAGGGTTGCAGTGAAATTTAAACAGAAGTTGGTAGTAGGTGCTTAAGTACCTACGAGAAGCTAACAAAGTAAACTTTTGTTACATTCCCTTGAGACTCCAGTAAGATGGAGACTTTATACTAATTGCAAGAGACTGGTTTAGAGATTTACCAATCAGATAGATATCAGGAGTTATTTATGAGTAACAAATCATTGATTTACAGTTTAATTGCTTTAGTCGCGGGGACGACTATGATAGGGGGATTTGCAATTAATCGCACAGCAGCCCAACCCCAAATGTTAGGAAAACCACCCCACTCCTCTATGGGGATGATGATGAATCGAGAAGAAGCAGATTCGCACTTTATTGAAATGATGATTCCTCACCACCAAGGGGCAATAGATATGGCAAATCTTGCCATGACAAAGGCGAAACATCCCGAAATTAAAACATTAGCAGAATCTATCAAAAAAGCCCAAACCCAAGAAATTGAAGAAATGACTGCTTGGTACAAACAGTGGTATGGTATTGAAGTTCCTGCTATGTCAAGTCATGGGATGGGAATGCCCATGAATTCCGATCGCAATCGAATGGAAATGGGTATGATGGAACATCATACAATGGCAATAGATTTAGATACGCTTAAGAATGCACCTGACTTCGATAAAGCCTTTATCGAGCAGATGATTCCTCATCATAAAATGGCAGTCATGATGGCGGCGATGATTTTGGATAGTAATCGCCCAGAAATGCGGCAACTGGCAAAAAATATTATCCAAACTCAAAGTGCTGAAATTGAAGAGATGCGAGAATGGAAACAGGATTGGTATCAATAGACATCTCCAGAAAACATTGTATTGATTTGCAGTATTTTGTAGGGGCGTTAGCGAGAGCTATGCGTTAGCCTAGCAAAAGGGTGACAATTTCACGGAAAAATCAGAAATATGGATATCCCTTATCCTTCGCCGGACCCCGATAGGTAAGTCAATATTTCTATTTTGGAGATGTCTAATGTAGTTGTAGGGTGCGTTAGCTTGCGCATAACGCACCATCCTCACTATATCTAATAGACATGTAAAAATCCTAATTTAATCTCAATTTCATCTGAATTTCATCCTCTCAACTTAAGATTAAATGTTAAGCTATAACTTAGCTTATCTACCTTGTTTATCCCTTCCTCACGCCCCAATATCAACCCACTCAAATCATACCTTATGAATCGTTTTTTTTCTGTCTCTATCATCACCTTAACTATCCTACTAACTCCAGGTTGTTCATTAATCAAATCTGAACATACATCAGGCTCAAACGAGCATATAACTGCTTCAACTCATGATGATAGTCATGCCATGACGGATCGTAAT
The DNA here is from genome assembly GCA_003511885.1 of Cyanobacteria bacterium UBA11153. Classification (GTDB taxonomy): domain Bacteria; phylum Cyanobacteriota; class Cyanobacteriia; order Cyanobacteriales; family Coleofasciculaceae; genus Limnofasciculus. Next base: position 3,832 of record DOIX01000124.1, on the reverse strand, counting down.
ATCAACGAAGGCGAAAAAGAATCAGACTCAGTAACAACCCAAGCAAAACTAACAATTCCACCTAATATTAAATCTCAAACTCCTGTACCCTTAGTAATTGATATCCAGGATAAAGAAGGGAAACCCATCGCAAAATTCCAAACATTCCAAGAACAACTAATGCACCTGATTGTAGTGAGTGAAGAGCTTGATTTTTTTAACCATATCCATCCAACATATAAAGAAAATGGACGGTTTGAAGTTGAAACAAATTTTCCAAAATCTGGGAATTATACCCTCTTCAGCGATTATCAGCCTGCGGGTGGAAAAGAACGAGTATCGGTACTAAAAGCACAAATACCTGGAACCAATCCATCTCCCGCCAAAATCGATCTGAATCTGGCGAAAACTTTTGGAGATACTAAAGTTAGTCTTACCTTCTCTCAACCAAGCTTAAAAGTAAGGCAAGATGTGACCTTAATGTTTGATTTACGCGATACTGCGACTAATCAACCGATTACTGATTTGCAGCCTTATTTGGGAGAAAGAGGGCATTTAGTCATTATTAAACAGTCATCCCCATTGACAAAAGCCGATTATATTCATGCCCATGCGGTTAAAGATAGTCCAGCGGGTAAAGTTGATTTTATGACCCATTTTTCTCGACCTGGTAAATATAAGGTTTGGGGACAATTCAATCGTAATGGAAAAATTATTACGGCTGATTTCTGGATTGATGTTATTTAGTTTTTGGTTATATCCAGAATAATAATTTTTCCAATAAAGCTAATTTATTAGAAAAATTATTGATGTGAGATTAGAGGAAGTGTTGGTGATTCTGGAATGTCAATTTTACTTTTTTTTTTAACGCAGAGGTTTTTAACGTAAGCTATAGTCGGGGCTATATTCAACCAATTCAATTTCGTTACCATCTGGATCTGTGACATAAATCCGGTGTTTGGTTTCTGGTGAGGTCATAGTGTAATATTCAATATTATTTTGTTTGAGATGGCCTTTCATTGCTTCCCCATCATCAATGACAAAACCAACATGATTTATTCCTATATTTTCATAGATTTCATGGACTCGTTTTAAGTTAGGTGTGTGATTCAGGGCGAGATAAAATTGGTCATTGCCTAAATGTAGCCATTGTCTTTCCTCATCTCGATCTTCTGCCCGGATATACCAATCCGGAAATAGGGTTTGGTAAAATGTTTTAGTTTTGTCAATATCTTGACAGGCTAGGTTGATATGTTCAAATCGTTGTATTTTAGGCATTTTTGTTTCTCCTACGATCGCAATTTGACCTGGCTAATAAATTATACTAATAATGATATAAATTTCAAGTTTTGGCAATTCTCTAGGGGTAAAGCATTCGGGCTTTGCTCTTATCGGTTAAACCGGAATATTTATACGAGAATGCTTCAGCCTCTATTTCGGCAATAGAATAGCTTGAATCCTACGACAAGGTGTAAAAGCGGGTTTTGTTTATCTGTTATCCGGTAGTTGCCCTGGTTGTTTACTAAATCCGCCCCTAGAGAATTATCTCGTTACTGGACATTTTAATTCCCCCAACATCCTCCGCACTAATCCCAAATCAAAAGGAAAAGGTTTCCGTACCGGACGATAATCTCGATCAAACGGAGGTCCGTGACGTATAATCGAGTTAATGGCAATACAAGGTTCCCCACTCAAATTAATCGCACTATGAGGAATACCCGGAGGAATTCTCACTACCATCGGTTTGCATTCGCTCATTAAAATATATTGATAGTGCTTATTTTGTAATGTCACTAACACGGCTGAACCCTTTACTACCAGAAGTTGATCCGTTTGAAAATGATGGACAAATAACTCTTCAATAGTTCCCGGTTCAATTCTTACCATTGTAGTTTCATGGGCAAATAGGGGCAAATTTACCTCTAATTTTTCGATGGATTTCTCTGAATCCACTGGGCATATTTCTAGTCCCTGTGTTGGATTGATGCAAGTCAATGGAACTATTTCTACTTTATTCCTGATAGCCATAGTATTTACCCTCCACATAATGTGTTGGTATCAGATTGAGAGGTTTATCCTTTGGGCTAGGTATTTATAACTAATAATGCTAGTTTGGGCGGTATCGTTACCTCTCTAGTTCTATTCTATCTCGGAAATTTAGTTGTGATGGCTTTCGCCCACCGCAGGCATTACACTGTTGTCTGTATGGAGGAAGCGATCGCAATCGGTAAAAAATACAATTTTATGGGATATTAAACTATTGATGCTATCTTGGTCTGTTTTTATGAGTGGTGCAATTGAATTACCTTGGCAAGAGGAAAGAGTCATTCTTCACAGTCAACGCCTCCTCTACAGCTTTAAGTATTGGTTGGGGTATTCTTTGCTTGAGGTTAGCGGCACGCCAAGAGAAATAGCGGCAGCTTTATTTGAAGCCCCTTTTGTTTTAGTCTCTCACGGAAGAGAATCAGATCCTATTTTTAACTATGGCAATCGCAGGGCTTTAGAATTATGGGAATTGAGTTGGCAGGAGTTTACCCAGATGCCTTCCCGTAAAACAGCAGAAACTATGGCACAGGAAGAAAGAAATCGGTTGCTAGCAGAAACTACTGCTAAAGGTTTTGTCAGTAATTATTCTGGTGTCCGGATTTCCAGCACAGGAAAAAGATTTAAAATCGAAGATGGTATTGTCTGGAATGTCTTAAATGAGAATAATCAGCAATGGGGACAAGCGGCTGTTTTTTTCAACTGCCAATTTATCGAATAACATCCTAAATGTTATAGCAACCGCCAGGGCGGTTAAGACATTCTCAATTCCTCAAACCCTTGATTTTACGAGTTTCTTCCCCAGCCCCTAGCCCCTAGTCCCTTGCTATAATTCATCGATAAAAGCACAACAACTGAGTGGTGTCTAGAGGATCCCCATAAAGACAATCCCACCGACTAAACTGATACTTTTGAGCAATTTCATAAAATATCGATCGAGTTTCGGGCAAATCTTTTGAAGATATATGCTCTGCCACGTCAGTAAACTCTTGGGGAGTGAGTGTTTTCCAGTCCCGACTTATATTCTCTATGTATCGTCTAACATAAGCTTCCCGACTTTCCTCTTCTGGACGCATCACATCAATGAGTATAAAAATACCACGATCCTTGAGGAGATGGCGAAGCTGACCAATACAGCGGTTTCCGCAGTA
>DOIX01000124.1:0-386 GCA_003511885.1 Cyanobacteria bacterium UBA11153 | reverse complement strand
ATAAGAGCGGGAACCGCTGTAATATCATCCTTTTTCTCAAGTGTGAGGTGATGGAGGGCAAAAGAAGTGAAAATAGCATCGAATCTATACTCTTTTGATTTTACTAATTGAGGAATCAATTCATAGATGTCGCCATTGATAAAGGTTTTTTCACACTGAATTACCTCCATATTAGATCTAGCAATCTCTAGAGCTACTTCAGATAAATCTATACCTTTGTATGAAGTAATAGTAGTATTTAACAATGCTGGAGCGGTGAAGCTAGCATCTCCACACCCCAATTCTAGCATTTGAAATTCTTTGTCAAAATAGCTTATCATTAAGTCATGTAAGACACCGTAAACTTCACGATGTCCCATGTAATTATTAAAGATTATTTTTTGATA
>DOIX01000093.1 GCA_003511885.1 Cyanobacteria bacterium UBA11153 | reverse complement strand
ATTTTCGAGTTTCCGTGAAAAACTGTCTGAATTTTCAGGGGTGTAACTCTTATTCCTGGTACTTTTCCCAAGTCAAGACAGCACTCGAAGCTAATTGTTGTCAAGGTTAATGACTTATACAGCAAGTCCTAATTAACTTCCAACCCTATTTGTCCAAACGATAATATTGCTAAACTTGAATAATTTACTTAGCTTGGCGACGGCGAGATACTGCTAATCCACCAGCTAAGAAGACTAAACCAGCTATAGCACTTGGCTCGGGGACTGATACATTGTCATCATCATCGTCATCGAATTCCTGAAGTAGCTTATCGCTTGCGCCATTATTGCCACCACCCTCAACCGCTTGGAAGCGAGTTGCTACTCTAAGTGCTTCTTCAGAATCTGTTGGATCATCTGCGAAGATACCATCAAAGAACAATTGCTCCAAACTAGAAGCGTTTAACGCAGAAGTAAGCAACAGGCTAACAGTAGTAGAATTGCCTTCCGTTAAGGCATTATTGGGATTACCACCTCTAGCAATTTCTACATCAAATTCACCATTGAATGCACCAAAGTTCACACCATTGTTACTGAAAGGTTGCTCTTGTATATTGTTTGAATCAAACAAGAAGCTTGTAAAAATTCCGCCAAGGTTAAGGGAAGTAACATTTGTCACTTCATCTGGTATATCGAATACAAAACGTACCAGAGAAGATTCAGTTGCACCTGCACCAAAAGGAGTGATTTGACCAGTTGTATTTATAACTGAAAGATCTAGTTTAACGCCACCCATTACATCTGTGAAGTTAAAGTCAATAGTGGCGGAAGATCCAGTAGCAGGGTTGTTAGATGAGGCACTATTAGCACCAAAATTTACTGTAAATGCTTGTGCAGTATTAGGAAGTAAAGTTGCAGCCGCAACAGCAGCACCAGCAATTAGTAAGCCAGAATTCATTAAACGGGATAAAGTAGTTTTCATCTTGGTCAACTTCTCAAGTATCATTACAAAAAAAAATAATTTGGATTGCGATATGGACTTGATTTTTGACTCAACAGCACTTTCTCATTTCTTAGAATACTGGGCTACTATTGTGGTAGCGTGCTGATTTTTTTATCTTCACTAATTATTTAATAAAAATATTATTTAAGTGAAGATTCGACATGTGTGATAGTTTTCCCTGTTAAGTTTGGTCTTTGTCGCTTTCCATGTATACAAGATAACCAATTGGTCAGATGACTGTCAAGGAAAAATGCCTAACTTTATCAAGTCTTTAATGAGGGGGAGGGTTTCGTAAAGATTTCATATAAATTTCATATAAATTTCATCATATCTTCACAGAGACGAATCAGATGCCGTCAGCCAAGATAAGGATACTGTAACGGTTTAGCTTTCAGTAGCTCCTGCCAATATCCTATCGCATTACGCTTAGTAGTTTCTAGATCCCGCTCTTTGTATAAAAGGTGACTCCATCACATTGCTAAATTCCGTAAAAACAGATTGTGACAGTAGAGGGTGCGGAAGGTGGGATAAAATATTCATAACCACGATCATTAATCATCTCCCAATCCCATTTCCCAACCATAAACACGCAACAACCTTGGCGCTCTTGGCATTAAAAATAAAATCCCCAAACCCCATCAACATCCCCCAAAAACATCTTAACCAAAACTTACCATGTCCGAAACCCATGAAATCCAAAGTATCCAACAAACATCCTGCTGTATCGTCGGCGGCGGACCAGCAGGTGCAGTATTATCACTATTATTAGCAAGACAAGGCATCCCAGTCATCCTCCTAGAAACCCACAAAAATTTCGATCGCGAGTTTCGGGGCGATACCTTACATCCCTCAGTAATGGAAATCCTAGACCAAATTGGTTTAGCAGATAAATTACTAGAAATCCCCCACACCAAGATGGGTAGCATTACGATGCAAAGTAAGGAAGCCACAACAACGATAGCTGATTTCAGTCAACTTAAAACAAAATATCCCTATGTGACAATTTTGCCACAGGTTAAATTTCTCGAATTCATCACCGCAGAAGCCCAACGCTACCCAAACTTTAAACTAATGATGGGGGCAAATGTCCAAGAAATAATTGAGGAAAATTCAACTATCCGTGGAGTAAGGTATCGCGGGCATGGGGGATGGCATGAGATAATAGCCCCACTCACTGTTGCTTGTGATGGGCGTTTTTCCAAGTTACGCCAACTAGCTGGTTTTCAGCCAATTAAAACCTCTCCGCCCATGGATATCCTCTGGTTTCGCTTACCCCGGGAGGAGGGAGATGCCGAAGGTTTTGGTGTGGGAGGGCGAATTGACGGGGGACACATGATGGTAATTATCGATCGCATGGATTATTGGCAGCTAGGATATGTTATTTTCAAGAGCAGTTATCAGACATTGCGAGATGCCGGGATTGTAGAATTGCAAAATGCGATCGCTAAATTAGCACCTGAATTTGCTAATCGCACTCACCTACTCCAAGATTGGTCGCAAATTTCCTTACTTTCCGTTGAATCCAGTCGTCTTTCCCGTTGGTATCGTCCTGGCTTATTATTAATTGGTGATGCTGCCCATGTCATGTCTCCTGTTGGTGGAGTCGGTATCAACTATGCGATTCAGGATGCCGTTGTTGCTGCCAATATCCTGAGCAATCCCCTCAAGACTGGGCAAGTAGAGGTAAATAATTTAGCTGCTGTCCAAAAGCAGCGAGAATTACCCACGCGGATAATTCAGATTTTCCAATCTCTTATGCAGCAACGCATTATCAAAGCGGCATTGGATACAAATCAAACCTTTAGCCCTCCTATTTTCTTGCGTTTACCAATTCTGCGAGATATTCCAGCGCGGCTGATTGCCTTTGGATTTAGTCGGGTTTACTTGGAGCTTTGATATTTCGTTATTTTTAATGCCAGGACGGAGATTTGAACTCCGGACACGAGGATTTTCAGTCCTCTGCTCTACCAACTGAGCTATCCCGGCTTGCTATTTCCAGCGCTTAATTACTATAGCAAATGCAATTTGGAATTGGCAAGCCCTTATGAAAGTTTTTCTGAGCTATAGCAGTGGACTGTTGACAGTTGATAGTTGACAGTTATAGCAGTGGACAGTTGA
>DOIX01000121.1 GCA_003511885.1 Cyanobacteria bacterium UBA11153 | reverse complement strand
CTGTACCTCATAAGAGCAGAAACCACTGTATTTCCTCAAACCCCCGCTGATAAAATGCGTCAGCCCTGAAAGATATACCTCGCTCCAGATTACAAAAGCTCAGTTAAGAAGACTAATAATTTTGCAGCAACAACCTTACGCCCTATCTCATTAAGGTGTCCTCCATCATTAGTATAGTCTGAAACCAAAGACAAATATTTTTTTCCATTGTTAGAGAAAACCTGTTGTTTTCCATCGGGAAATGTTGCTTCGATTGCCGCAAGATCGAAAATAGGTGCTTTGCCAGAATATGTGTCTTTTAGTAACTCATTAAACTCATTCCTTTGCTTATTGACAATCAATTCATCCAGAGGTTGATTCAAGATTCTTTTGATAAATATTTTTGCTCCTGTACGCCAGTTATTTGAGTTTTTTGGCTCTGCTTTCAGAGGAACAGTAACATGAATAAATTTTGTTTGTGGGAATGATAATGCCAAGGTATTCATTGTTTTTTTATAAGTATTGAATACCTGAACAACATCAGTTTTTTCGGAAAAATCAACATAACAAAACTTAAAAAATGCTAGATCTAGCTTGGGATCTACTTCTTCTTTAAAGATCTTAAAAAACTCATCTATTTTTGATTGCGGATCGGTATTTTTGCCTAGCTTAAAATGAATAAATCCTGGAGTAGGTATTTCTGATGGATGAGAATGTTCAATGATATTTAATTTGATCTGAGGATTGTCGTTTATAATATCCCTAATCCCTTTAATAATATTGGTTCCTACAGATTGATGTCCGAATAAAATTCTCTCCTGAGAAAGCTTTGCCCAAGCTGATTCAGGAATTGCTTTAATCGCCGATAAATCAACAGTCTGAGTATTCATTTGTCCTCCCTGGAATCTTATAATTAAAACGATACTTATAATGAATATAAAAATCAGCATGAACGATTTTCTGAGATTAATTGTCCTTAGTTTAATGGTGTTCATTTTACCAAAATCTCCTCTGACAGTTGACAATGGACAATTGACAATGGAAAATCGACAACAGGGTAGTCGGAGTAACTATTAACTGTCAACTGTCAACTGTCAACTGTCAATTGTCAACTATTCCAATCGCAGGCATCCTGAGATAGGCAGTTGTCCGCTGTTTGCGGACGATATCGGAGACAACTCTTTCCACTTGCTCCACGGATAAATCAAGCGCCTGTGCTATTTCATCATTAGGAACATTCCGATCGTAGCCAAACCAAATTGTATCAAGAATATCGAAGGGCAGGCGGAAGAAAAATTCCTCTTGGGAGCTACCGCCAGGATAGGTATCTGATGTTGGTGTGCGCTTTTGAATTTCTGCTGGTACATCTAAGTAGCGAGCTAACTGATACACCTGTGTCTTGAATAAATGCCCAATTGGACTAACATCAATGCCACCATCGCCATGCTTGACAAAAAAGCCCAACAGATGTTCATTTTTATTGGGCGTACCAATTACAGCGTAATTCCGTAATTCGGCATGATAGTAGAGCATCGCCATCCGCGATCGCTGTTTGAAGTTAGAAGCCGCTACAATCTGATAATATTCGCGGGGAGGCAGACGCTTGGTAAACTCTTCACCCGCTGGGTTCGTTACAGTGAGAGAGAAAATGTTAAGAGTTTCCTTCTCTAGTAAGCTACCTGGTAGAGCAATTTTGGCACTCCAACCCTCACCAAAATCAGGAAACAGCCGTGCTATTGCTTCATTGCGCCTTTGGTAACATCCAAACCCCTCCAACGCTCCAGAAATATCTTCGGTAATCGTTTGCACCCCATAATGGTCAGCAACTAACTGTGCTAGAGAGGCACTATCTGGACTAGATTCCCCTTCTGGTAACAATAGCGCCACTACACGCTCTGCCCCAAACGCTTTGGCACATAAAGCCAAGACAACAGACGAATCAATGCCACCACTAATGCCTAACACAGCCCCCTGTCGGCGGAGAGTCTGATGGACGCTTTGCCGCAAAACCTCTACAATACGCTCTGTTTCTTTCGCAACATCTAAATCAAGGGAATTCTTGTTAAAGGGAGTTGAAACCTCTGTTACTGAATTGTTCATCATGTAATCTCCAAAAAATAAATTATGGCTTACCTATCGGGGCAGGGCGGTTAAGCCATTCTAAATTCCTCAAACCCTTGATTTGACGACTTTCTTCCCTAGCCCCTAGCCCCTATCCCCTAGTCCCTTGCTATCAGGTTGCTGATTACCGAATCTCGACAACTTTCACCCGATCCGAAGGTGTTAAAGTAGACAACCGAGACTTAAAATCTTTAACGAATTGTTGATAAACCAACTGACTTGACAAAACTCCCGCTATAGCCATATCATCCACCTCGCTCAACTGTGCCCCACCTTGAGCTTTCCTTACCAACTGATTGACGGCTAAGGGATTAAATAAACCCGATACCCGCAAAGCATCTTCTGACAGTAACTCAGATATATAATCGGGCGCGTTTGGGTAGAAGAAACTGCGATGAATTGGTGCGCGGTAGGGACGTTTGCGGCGCTGCCCAATATCAGCGGGTAGCAATTTACGCGCCAACTGCCGCAGCAACCATTTCTCCGTCAAGCCCCGTAGTTTCAGATGAGAAGGAAGGCGATCGCAAAATTCCACCACGCGATAATCTAGGAAGGGGAAACGCCCCTCTACAGAATTTGCCATTGCCACTCTGTCTCCCTGAGACGAAAGTAAATAAGGCGACATAAAAGTAGCAATTTCCAAGTATTGTGCTTGAGCTAAAAAAGACCAGCTCTTAAACTTATTCGGTAACGGAATAAGTTCTTCAGCCCATTGTGAAATTGGAATTTCTGGTTTGCATAACAGCAAACGCTGCAAGCGTCCCGTATTTGACCAACGGAGTCTGTGGGAGTAAAATAGAGAATCAGTATCCGTGAGATTCTGTTTGAAAAAAGCAGTCAGGAAAGCATTACTCCTACCCAAACGAGAGATTTCCGGATAGAGTCGCCTTAACAATAGAGGTCGTATTTGAGAATCCGGTTGTTTCGCCCAGAAACGGCGAATCACCATTTCCTTAAAAATATCATAACCCCCCAAAAATTCATCCGCACCTTCCCCCGTCAGCACAACCTTGAGATGGGAATCACGCACCAATCCAGAGAGCATGAACATCGGTGCAGGTGCAGTCCGTAAGGTAGGAATTTCCGTATGCCAAATTACCTCTGGGAAGACACAGCTAATATCCTGATGTTGACAATAAATTACCCGATGCTCCGTACCCAAAAGACTTGCCATTTCTTGCTGATATGCGCTCTCATCAAATTCTGGATCCGAAAAAGCAATCGAGAAAGTATCTAACTTATTTGGCGCATATTTGCGGATAATAGCAGTAGTTGTTGAAGAATCCAAACCCCCACTGAGATAAGCTCCCACAGGCACATCGGCACGGAGGCGGATGAGGGTAGAGTCAATAAGAAGGTGTTCAAACTCATCTAAGTAATCTTGAGGAGTGCGAGGGGACTCCTCTGTTGTGAAATCCAGTTCCCAGTAAGGTTGGATCTTGATGTCCCCATCCCGCACCAGCATATAGTGGGCTGGCGGTAAGGTGTGAATATCCTTGAAGATTGTCTGAGGTGCTAAGACACTCCAAAAGGTGAAGACTTGCGCTAGTGAAGTGGGATCGATTTGGGCTGAGACATTAGGGTGTGAGAGGAGGGCTTTGATTTCAGAACCCAAAATTAACTGACCGTTCCATACCGTGTAAAATAAAGGTCGAATCCCCAAACGATCCCGTGCTAAAAATAAGCTACGATCGCGACTATTCCAAATTGCGATCGCAAACTGACCGTTAAGATAATTCAGACAATCGAAACCATACTCTTCATACAGATGCAGAATGACTTCCGTATCGCAATTTGTCCTAAACCGATGACCGAGAGATTCCAATTGAGGACGTAATTCCACATAGTTAAAAATTTCCCCATTAAACACAATCCACAGCGTTTCATCCTCATTACATATCGGTTGCTGACCCCCACTAAGATCGATAATACTCAAACGAGCATTACCCAAATTCACCCATTCATCGCGATAAATCCCAAATTCATCCGGCCCGCGATGGCGGATTGCGCTTAACATCTGTGGCACAATCCGATCCGAAATCGGCTTAGGTTCATGTAAGTTGAGAACGCCAACAATGCCACACATAAATTACTCCTTTAGGGGCTAGGGGCTAGCCCCTAACTTAAATCCGTCTTTTTGATTTTTCCCGATGGAGTTTTGGGTAACTCCGAACGCAATTCAACATACTTCGGAACCATGAAATCTTCCAGATGGGTGCGACAATGACGCAAGATATCGGTTTGAGAGATTCCATTTTCCTCCACCACCACAAAAGCTTTCACCGCCTCACCAAATACCGAATCGGGTACGCCAATTACAGCCACTTCTCTAACACCTGAAAGGCCATAAATTACATTCTCCACTTCCTTCGGAGCCACCTTCTCACCTCGGCTTTTGATGATATCATCCTTGCGGGAGACAAAATACATAAAACCCTCATCATCCATCCGGAATAAATCCCCTGTATAACAAACCCGCTCTCCAGGAATTGAGCCAGGGCGAAAACGGATTGCTGTTTGTTCGGGATCTTCCCAGTAACCCCGCATGACGTGACTACCTCGAACAACCAACTCACCCACCTCACCCACACCCAGGCGTTTGCCCTCTTCATCCTCAATCCAAACTTCCGTACCAGGAATTGCAATCCCAACGGAATTAGGGCGCGTGTCAAGTTGTTCCGGAGGTAAATAAAGCGTCCGCTTCGTCTCCGTCAAGCCATACATAGAGAAAAGTTTTACCCCAGGAAACCTAGCGCGAATTTCCATAATATGCGATCCTGGTAAAGCTGCTGCTGTATTCGTTAAATAACGCAAGCTCGACAGGTCGTAAGGACTCAAATCCATCTTCAAAAGCATAGCGTAAATCGTCGGTACGCCAGGAAAGCCAGTCACTCTTTCCTCTTCAATTCGTTTCAGAATAGCGGCTGGAAAAGTAAACCCTTTTTCTAGTATCAGCGTCCCGCCAAACTTAAAAACCATTAATAATTGATACAGCCCGTAATCGAAAGACAAAGGCGACAGACAAATTACAATATCGCTCTCAACATTACCCAAATATTCGATAATCGAACTGGCAGCAAAGACAACGTTACTGTGATCTGACATTACCCCTTTTGGGTCCCCCGTGCTGCCAGAAGTATAGATCAAGCAAGCCAAATCTAAATCAATATTAACTTTTGGCGGGCGTTGTTGATTGTAATCGCACTGAATAGCCCCGTACCCCAAGAAAGGGAACGAAGGAGTTTCATCAGGCAGAGAAGTCAGGACAATAGTTTTGAGCGAAGGAACTTCTCGCACCAACTCCCGTACTAAATCTGCCTGTCTTCCCGTAGTAACCAAAACTCCAGCTTGACAATGGTTCAGGATATAGCAACACTTATCGTACTTGGTAGAAGGATTGAGTGGGACAAACACGCCACCAGCTTTGAGGACAGCAAAAATAGCGATCGCTAATTCTAGAATATTGGGTAAATAGAGAACGACGCGATCGCCCCTTTGCAAACCCTCCTCAATCAAAGCATTTGCCAAGCGGTTTGCCTGCGCCTCTACTTCCCCATAGCTAAGACGTTGCCCATCGCCCACTAATGCCACCTTATCCGGCAAACGGTCAGCACTATACTCTAGAAACTCCTGTACCAGCATCGCTACTACTCCCCATCTGCACCAACGGATAATAGCTGTTTGCTCCGTACAAATCCCGCTAAACCGCTGACTGAATCAAAGTTCTCAGGAATAAGCTCCGTATCTTCGATTGTTATCCCCCACTTTTCCTCGACAAACGGCACTAATTCCATCACATTCATCGAGTCGAGAATACCGTTTTCTAGGAATGAGGCATCATCCGGATAAGGATAGCCTTGGGTACTAAACAAAATGTTCTCGGCAATGTATTGGCGCAGTATTTCTTCAATCATTTGCATAAGTAAACGTTAAATAGTTTTCGATCGGAACTAAGAATTGGGGAATATTTATGAGGATTAACAACTGTCAACTGTCAACTGTCAACTGTCCACTGTCCACTGTCAACTGTCAACTGTCAACTATTTGTCCCCGCTCCAAGCAAGCCCGCAATTTTCCTGCCAAAACTGATACATTAGGCTCTGTCTTCAAACTGCCATGATTGCCAGGAACACCTTCCATTTCCAATCCTCCTCCAGCCACATTTCCCCAGCCTGAACGGTTATCGTAAGTTTTTTGAGGATCGCCATTTCCCATCGCCCAAAAGACTGTTACTCTCCCAGGATAGCTCTTGATTTGATAGGATTTTCTCGCCTTTGTCTTCTGCTCTAATAAATAGAATCCTCGGAGAGAATATGGCAATGGATGTCCGATCCTCAAGTAAAAATTACAGGCATATTTCTGAAATTTCTTCTGGATCTGGTCTGTGAACTTGGTTAACTTTCGTTGCTGGTGCTTAACTTCCCGCCCAATACGCTCTCGGGCATAGCTACGAATATAGGTTAGCTTCTGTCTCAGTCCGAGTTGTGAAATTTGCTCCAGATGTTTAGATATAGAGTTACGGGATGGTAAAGGCTTTGGTTCGGGCGATGGCTGACTATCCATAGCCCATTGATAGATTGTGTCCAGGATCGCTAAGAGAGCAACCTTCTTCCCTTGGGCATGTAGCTGCTGGGCTATTTCAAAGGCAACTAAACCACCGAAGGAGTGACCTCCTAAATAATAAGGGCCATCAGGTTGAACTGTACAGATTTCTTCAATGTAGTGAGCTGCCAATTCCTCGACTCGCAATTTGGGAGACTCTTTTCCATCCATTCTTTCTTCCAAACCATAAAATGGTTGGTCTGGCCCAAGATGACGTGCTAGAGTGCTAAGACCAAGAGCAGTACAACCTGCCGCTGCCACGCAAAAGAAAGGTGGCTTGGAACCTCCGGGTTGAACCGCCACTAATGAAGACCAAGATCCTGACCATCCAGACTCGCGGAGCAGGTTAGCGAGTTGTTCGATAGTCGGTGCTTGGAAAAGAGTAGCTACAGGTAGATTCCTGTGGTATTTCTTCTCGATTTGTCCAAATAATTGTACAGCTAGCAGAGAGTGCCCCCCTAGTTCAAAGAAATTGTCCCTCACACCAATAGGATGGATGCCTAATACTTTTTCCCATATTTGTGTGAGTTGGATTTCCAATTCATCTCGCGGAGCAATAAAGGTTTTTTCTGGTGCTGGTGGTAAGCTTCTTCTAGTGCGATCGCGATTAAGCTCTTGACGGCGCTTTATTTCTGTTAACAGTGGCAAGTCGGAAATCCTCTGTTCGAGATTGGCAACTAAGCTTTCGAGCAATGTCTGGAAATCCTCCACCATCTCAGCGATGCTACTAGCCTCGAACAGGTCGATTTTATATTGAATTCCTCCAGTGAGTTTCCCTTCCTTTTCCTGCAAGGATAGGGACAAATCAAAATTAGCTATCTCTCGGTCAACGTACAAGGAACTTACTGTTAACCCATCTAGCTCTAAGGACTGATTGGGGATATTTTGCAAGACAAACATGGCTCGCGTCAGTGGTGTCCGCACTAAATTGGGAAGTTCTGCCACTTTCTGCAAGGGGATGTCCTGATGTGCAGAAGTTTCCGAGGACACTTGACTGACTCGACGCAAGACTTCTGGAAAACTGGGCTGTTCCGATAAGTCAGTCCGCATCACCACGACATTGTTGAAATACCCGATTAATCCTTTGGTTTCAACTCGGTGACGACCAACAACAGGTGAACATACAATCAGATCTTCTTGCTCTGTATGGAGATAGAGCAATGTCTTAAATGCGGCTAACAATGTCACAAATAGAGAAACACCTTGTTGATAACTCAGTTTTTTGAGTGCTGCTGTCAGGCTTTGGGACAACTCTAGGGGTTGGTAGGCACCTCGGTAGCTTGGGACTGCTGGACGTGGGTAATCTATGGGTAATTCTAGTGCCGAAATATTCCCGCCTAGCTGATTCTTCCAGTAATCAAGCTGAGATGATAATACTTCTCCCTGTAACCACTGCTTTTGGGTTTGAGCATAATCGGCGTATTGGATGGGGAGTTGAGAAAGTGGTGAGGGTTGTCCTTGAGAGAAGGCTTTGTAGAGTATGCCCAACTCTCGCATGAAGACGCTGTGAGACCAGCCATCAAAGATAATGTGGTGTATGGTGCGGTAGAGGATGTGTTCTTCTTCCCCAAGACGCAAAAGTTGGAAACGCCACAATGGGGCTTTGGCTAAGTCGAAAGGCTGCTCGGCATCTTCTTTAGCTAGTTTCATGGCTTGAATCTGCCGTTGCTCTGCAGGGATTTCGCTAAGATCCACTACTGGCAGCTTCCACTCTATCTTTGGAGATATGACTTGGACGGGTTGCCCATTGATAATTTTGAATGTGGTGCGCAATATTTCATGGCGACAGGCAATTTCCATTAGGCTTTGTTCTAGTGCTGCCACATCAAGTACGCCTTTGAGATGCAAGCAATGCAATAGATTATGAACAGAGGTATCAGGCTGCAACTGCTCGAGCAGCCAGAGTCGTTCTTGGTTGAAGGAAAGGGGTAGATTTTGGTTGCGCTCAACAGGCACAATGGGAGGAGCCTGATTCTGTAAGATACGGTTGCTTCTAAGAGTAAGCCAGAAATCTGAAGGAATTTTGTCTGGCTGATTAGACTTCTTCTGAGCAATAGTAGAGCTTTCTAGAGTAGAGGTTTTCATTTCAATTGTTATTTTTCCTTGAACCTTGCCAGTATGGAGTCAAGTTTCCTTGCCTTAACCCATCCTTAACTACTAACTATAAGATCGAGATCCAAAGAAAATTTCACCGAAAAAACAATCTTCATCAACTATTTAAAAATCAAATTTATCTAAATACTTATGTAAGTAAAGAATTATTAAATGTAAACAAAAAGAAATAATCGCTGAAAATCCCTTACACAGGCAATATTTTGCTTATGCAGATGGATAGCTTAAAAGCAGTATGGATTAATGGTTGTAAATTTCCACCAGCCATCAAGCTACAACAACGAAAATTCGTTAAATAAGATAAATTATATTTATAGGTTGTCAAAGGCTCAGTACGGGGATCTGCTTCACACAAACTTCATAAAAGTGGTGAGATTGTCGAGGGGGGGGAGATGTATGAATTTTTATTTAGGGTTTGCTGCATCAAGTCGAAACCTTGAGAGCAATTAGCGAAGCGATAATCTCTTTAGCAGTTAGTTAAAAGTGCCAGGAATAGGATTTACACCCCTCAAAACTCATACA
>DOIX01000120.1:4511-10500 GCA_003511885.1 Cyanobacteria bacterium UBA11153 | reverse complement strand
AGGTAATCTGTCTCGTATAAACTCTTGCGGTTGGTTTCTATTTCTGTTGTCATAATGGTTTTGTGGCACAACCTTTTCTTTCCTATGATAGCTAATAAATTAAGTTACTAGTTATTAGCATCGGCACTTTGTCACCCCCTCGCATCCCCCTTAGTAAGGGGGACTTTCCACATAGGTTCCCCCCTTACTAAGGGGGGCTAGGGGGGTGCTAACCGATAATATTTCTAACTAGCAACTTGGGTTAATAGCCCAGACTTCACGACTCGAATATCAGGAGGGAATCTCGGTGTAAGATTAGGCGCAATAGCTTCGCTCGCCTTCGGCATCGCAATTCCTGTAAATTTCCCTGCGTCCCACTGGATTAAATGTTAAACTAAAACCAGATAAAATGCCCTGTGGTAATATCCCTATGGAAGCAGCAACTATTACTCTACCTCCTACCTTAAAGTTGAGTATCGATTTAACAGATGAGCAGTTTTTCGATCTCTGTCAGAGAAACCGCAATTACCGATTTGAACGAACAGGATTAGGAGAATTATTAATTATGTCACCCACTGGTAGTGAAACAGGAAATCGTAATATTGAATTAGCCTATCAACTCCAGGCTTGGAGTCGCCAGAATAAGTTAGGAATAGCCTTTGATTCTTCCACTGGTTTCAAACTACCTAATGGTGCGGAACGTTCCCCCGATGCTGCTTGGATACGCCGGGAACGCTGGGAAGCTTTAACGGGGACAGAAAGAAAGAAAATTGCTCCTATTTGTCCAGATTTTGTGGTGGAATTGCGCTCGGAGACGGATTCTTTGAAAGATTTACAAGTTAAAATGAGGGAATATATAGAAAATGGGGCGAGATTGGGTTGGTTAATTGATCGAAAAAATAAACGTGTGGAAATTTATCGCCCTGGTAAAGATGTGGAGATATTGGTATCTCCTATGAGTTTGTCGGGAGAAGATGTGTTACCGGGATTTGTGTTGGATTTGCAGGGTATTATGTAGGCGCTTGTAGTAAGCGCTGCCATCGCCTACTACAAACACGATATGAGGTAGTATCAATTGCTATGTTCAAAAAAATCCATATTTTCCTAACTGCACTTATCTTTGTCGTAGTTATTACTGGACAACAGGTGCAAGCACAGCTTACTCAAGCTACACCACAACCAACAGAAGTTTCCCCAGCAAGAATTCAAGTACAAAGAATTGAAGTCAAGGGTAGTACTCTCTTTGGTGAAGCGGAACTTAAGCGTATTATTAAACCTCTGGAGGGGCGTAGCGTTACTCTTGAGGAACTTAACAAGGTAGTTAATGATATTTCTCAATTGTACTTCGATCGGGGTTATATTACTTCTGAGGTAGATCTTGTAAAAAATTCATTATCAAGTGGATTTATAGAAATTCAGGTTAGTGAAGCTACGGGAGATCATATCCGTAACAGAATTAGACTCAGTGGTAATAGTCAATTGAGGATAGCGAATGCAAGTCTATTTGAGCGACTGCAACGAGGGGTGTCTATCGAGTCAAGTGCTAAATTCGATGGTAATATATTACCAAATATTAGCCAAATATTAGCTCAAATTGAACAAGAAACAGGGACAAAATATGCACTTATTTACGCCAGATTTCAGTCCGATTATTTGGAACTAAGATTGGTAACTGCTCAAGGTAAAAGTTTGATTAGTGTAGTTGGAGCAACAGAATCTGAAATACTGACAACTGCTGCTAAATTAACAGGAAACATTATAAAGCAAATGCCCTACTTATCTTTGGCAAAAAAAATGTATCAATGGTTGATTGCTCCTCTGCAAGCTGAGTTAGAATCCCAAAAGATTAACAATCTTGTATTTATAATGGCTCCTGGTTTGCGTTCCTTACCTATAGCTGCTCTCCATGATGGGGAAAAATTTTTAGTAGAAAAATACAGTATTGGTTTGATGCCAAGTTTCGGCTTAACCGATACTAGCTATAGGAATATTCAGAATGAACCTGTTTTAGCGATGGGAATTTCTGAAATTAATCAAAATGTTGAAGAAATTAAACAGACGCAACTAGGTCCTCTACCTGCGGTTCCTAATGAAATTGACACCATTGTGGAACTCCGAGGCGGGAAATCCTTACTAAATGAACAAGTAACTCTGGAGAATCTGAAAAGAGAAAGTCAGGATTACTCGATTGTCCATTTGGAGACCCATGGTGAGTTTGAAGGAGAGGTGAAAAATTCTTATATGCTTTTGTGGGATCGACTCCTACGCCTCAATCAAATAAGGGAATTAGGTTGGAATAAGCGACAATCTTCACTTGAATTATTAGTACTTTCAGCTTGCAAGACAGCCCTAGGAAATGATAATATAGAGTTTGGTTTTGCTGGATTAGCGGTGGTAGCTGGTGTTAAGTCTGTCTTGGGAAGTCTGTGGTATGTCAGTGATGAGGGAACTGCTCAATTGATGACAAAATTTTATCAACAATTGAAAACTGCTCCAATTAAATCTGAAGCGTTGCGACAAGCACAGTTAGCAATGATTCAAAGTGATGATTTTAAGCATCCTTATTATTGGTCAGCATTTACAATGATTGGTAGTCCTTGGTAGTATTAAAGACTAAATATAAAGGAGTTATACCCCTCACCTGCAAGGAGAGGGGTGTAATATTTTTATCTTATATTTCGTTGAGGCTGGGTGAAGCATTTGGATATAAAGATACTGGTTTTTGTCTAAGTTAGTCCCCCAAATGCTTCACCCCTACAAAATATTGACTTTTAGAGATTACCTTTAGGAGTGAAGCCTTGGGGCTATTAAATAGACCCCTTGCTCTCATTCGATATTTAGATGTAGGGGTGAAGCATTTGCGCCCGGATTTATGGGGAAAATCAATGGTTTTATCCGCAAATGCTTCACCCTTCCAGGATTTATGGAAGAGGAGAAATCAAGGTTTTTATTTGCCAATTCTGACGCTCCTAACGTCGCTATCGCTAACGCTAACGCCCTTCCGGGATTGATGCAAGAGGTATCTTAATTAATGATTCGGACATACATCTGAAACATTATGATGAGTTGAGAGGTAATCCTTCAGCCAAGTACAACCCTTAGCCAATAATTCATCTAATCCTAATTGATTGAGATTCCATATCTTAACTCTACCATCCTCGCCTACAGCAGCAAGGCGTTGTCCATCTGGACTAAATTTTACACTGATAATTTTGCCCATATTTCCCTTCAATTCAGCCATTTGCTGTCCGTAGAGATTCCAGAGTTTAATTGTACCATCAGCCCCAGCAGTAACGATTTGTCCTCTATTAATATCGGGGTTAAAACTGACGCTGTTAACCAAACCTCGATGACCTTTTAATTGGGCTATTTGTGTCCGAGTAGACAAGTCCCAAATTATGGCTGTACCGTCGGCTGAAGCTGTAGCGAGATACTTTCTATCTGGGCTAAAACTTAGGCTTAAAATTGCGTCTTGATATCCTGACAATGCTTCACCAATTGGCTTACCTGAAAGATCCCAAAATCTGACTGTACCATCCTGTTTCCCTGTGACAATTTCTTGCCCATCTGGAGTAAAACTTACAGCTAAAACCGGACTTGTACCACTTTCTAATAAAGCTACAGCTTTGCCATCTCGATGCCAAATTATGGCTGTGCCATCTATTGAGGCTGTGGCGATATATTTCCCATCCGGACTAAAATTTACACTTGTCACCCAGCCTCGATGGTAGTAACATTTATCTGGATCAGGAGTTTCAGAATTAGGCTGACAGTCTCGAAAATTATGTAACTCTTTTCCAGAAGAATTCCAAAGTCTAGTTGTCTTATCTTCTCCTCCTGTAACCACATACTGTCCATCAGGGCTAAAATTGACACTCCAAACAGTACCTTGATGCCCTTCAAAGGGATTAATTCTTTGTCCAGAGAGAGTCCAAAGTTCGACAGTACCATCAACTCCTCCTGTCGCCAGTTTCTCTCCATCAGGGCTAAAACTAATATTACTTACCCCATCTTGATTAGTTGCAAATTCAGCATCAACTTTGATAATTTCTTCCTGATTAATGTGCCAGATGCGGGCAATTCCGTCGCTACCTGTGGAGATAATTTTTTGACTATCGGGACTAAAACTAACGCTAATCACAGCACCAAGATGACCCCGAAATGGTTCAGCAATCTCCTCTCCAGATAGATTCCAGAGTCTGGTTGTACCATCTTCTCCTCCTGTAGCTAGATATTTTCCATCGGGACTAAAACTGACACTCAAAACTAATCCGCGATTAGCTGTAAATTGAATAAACTTTTCCTGAGATATATCAGATAAATCCCAAAGTCTGACAATACCATCTTCTTGGGCTGTCGCCAGATATTTTCCATCGGGACTGAAACTGATACTCAAAATAGCTTTACCATCTCCCTTTGTCCAGGGATTGTTAATTTGTACTCCAGATAAATCCCAGAGTTGCACTTTCCCATCTTCTCCAGCCGTAGCAACTTCCTTACCGTCTGGAGTGAAAGCGATACTGGTAACTTTTCTATTTTCATTGTGTCTAAATACTGGACTAATTTGCTTTCCTTCTCGATTCCAAACGATTCCTGTTCCATCTTCTCCAGCCGTAGCAATATACTGTCCATCCGGACTTAAATCTATATTTAAAACTTCTCCCTGCTTTGTCTCCCAACTGTAGCTCCTTTTGCCAGAATTATCCCCTATTTCGACTGTACCATCTGCCGAACCTGTAGCAATGTAATGTCCATCAGGACTAAAACGTACAGACCAAATTTTTAATTGGTGTTCTTGTAAATTTTTAATAAATTGTCCGGAAGCAGTCCAAAGTTTAGCAATATTATCCTCTCCCCCAGTCACAATATACTTACCATCCGGACTAAAACGCCCACTCATTAACCAACCTTTATCACCTTGAAGTTGGTTACTTTCTCGGATATTTTCAAGAATTGTCTGTAAACTCTTCAGGGGACCTATGGCAGGATAGTCTTGAAGGGAACGACCATCTTTAACTAATTCTTGTAATTTTCTGCCACTTCTCATGACGGAAATTAATGCCTCAATTTGACTAGATTGAAACTGTTGTAATCCGATAGTTGCTACTTGTTCTAGTTTCCTACCTTCCTCCGCTTCTTCAAGCTTTTGTTGGGCTAATTTATACTCTGTCTCCGCTTGTTGGCGTTTCGCTTGTACCTCTTGAAATGTACCTTCCGCTTCCTGTCTTTGTTGCTGTGCTAAATCTGCTTTTGCCTGTGCTTCTCTCTTTTGTTGAGTTGCAGTTTGCAATCTTTCCTGTGCTTCTCGTTCTTTTTGAGTAACTTGATCAAGTTGTTCTCTTACTTCCCGTTCTTTTTGAGAAACGATTGCTAATCCTTTCCTAGTTTCTTGTTCTTTTACTTTAACTAATTCGAGTCCTTGTTGTGCCTCTTTCTCTTTTTGAATGGCTAATTCGAGTCCTTGTTGTGCCGCTTTCTCCTTTTGATTTGCCGTTTGGAGTTGTGCAGATTTTTGCTTTACCTCTTGAGTCAGTTTTGTCAGGTTTCCCTGAGTAGATATTAAAGTTTTCTGGGCTTCTTGAGTTTTAGCTTCTGCTATTTGTTTTTGACTATCTGCTTTAGTTAGTTCTGTCGTTTTTTGTTTCAAACTTGTTAAGTTATATTCTAGTTTACTCTTCACTTGTCCAAGGGAAATACTGATGCCAATCAGCCCCACAATTGAAAAAGTGAGTACAGCGGAACCTACCCGAATTCTTTGATTAGCTTTCCGTTTAGCATCCTCCAATATCTGATTTGCTTCTGCAACACGCCTCACCTCTGCTTCAGCTAATTTTTGTTGCGCTATTGCCCGTTTCAGTTGCTCTAAATTGTCAGCTTCCTGTCGTTGGCGAATAAAAGAAACAAGATAATCGTGAACCAATTGATAGCGATTAGCTGGGACTTCTGAAATCTCAAATACTAAACCAGATTTCACCAAAATCTCTAATACTACAGCGGTTCCCGCTCTTAT
>DOIX01000120.1:0-4292 GCA_003511885.1 Cyanobacteria bacterium UBA11153 | reverse complement strand
ATTAACAAACCAATTGCTTAAATGTTGAGGCTCGATTAAGTGTACCTCATTACTGCGGAAACCGCTGTAAATCTAAATTATCGATTGCCACCAAATCGGCAATTATTTCAGCACGAGTTTTCAGCGGGCGATTACCATTATCATCCGTCAGGAGATACAAAACTAATTCAGCCGTTTTTTGATTTTCCTTACCGCAATCTTCAATAACTTCCTCTAAATATCGGGCAACTAATCTTTCCTTAGAACCAAACTGAAGATATCGATCTAAAGTAGTTATACCATCTGTTTGTAACTGCGCTCCCACAACTTGCAACTCAATCGGACGGATTTCTCCTAATTCTACGGCTAATTCCTCCACTAATCGATCGACTAAAGCATCTTCTAAATTAACTTGAGATTTTGCCGTCAAACTACGGATAATATTTCTTCCATCCTCTGGCGCAAAGTTACCTAAGTAATAGAGGATATCTTTATCCAGAATATTATTATTAATTGCCCCCAAATTAATCGGGCGACAGCCCGCTAACAAAAGATGGAGATAATCCTCACGTAATGATAAGATCACCTTGACAAAGGATATATTCAAACAACTTTGCAAAAACTCAAAAAAAGACCGCCGTTTATCTTCCTGTTTAAAAACAAAGAAAAACTCTTCAAATTGATCGAAAATTAAAACAGTCAGGATATTTTTGGACTCATTATGCCGTAACTGTGCCAGAATTCCCGCTACATCCTCTGACTCAATAAATTGCATTGTTTCTCCTTTTTCCCCCAAGGCTTCAGCTAATTCCTTTCCCACCATCCTCAGCCAATCGGTATAGACTCTAATGTAGATTGGCAAAACATCGCGAGTATTAATAGATTGATCTTTAAGTGCTGGAACTAAACCCGCCTCTAAAACAGAACTTTTTCCTACTCCTGATTGACCATAAATTATTGTTAATTTATGTTGGGGAAGGCAAATTCTTTCAATTAAACGGTTAACATCCTGTCCCCTACCTGATGCGGCAATTTCTGGGGCTAAAGTTTCTCTAACTTGCGGTTGCAAACGACTGGCACCAATAAAAGCACGAAACCCATATTGCCGCTCGATTAAACGCTGGTATTGCTTAACCTCAAATGCTTTTAAATATTCACTTTTATAGAAATATAGCGATCGCAATTTATCCAAAATCCGAATGTAAAGTAGCGGATCATCCTGGGGATTAGTTTTTTCTTTCGCTAATTCCAGACTTTTGACGGCTAAATCTAATTTATTTAACTGTTGTTGCGCCAGCCCTAAAAGGAGCAGATATAATCCCTGATTCTGTCGTTTTTCCGGCGAAATATCATGAATAATTTTTAATGATTTTTCTGCCAGTTGATGGGCTTTTTGCCAATGCGATCGCGCTAAAGCCACCTCAGCCAAAAAGCCGTAATCTTGAGCTATTTGCACCTCAGTGCCATAACGTTTATGCAGCGCTAAAGATTTTTTTGCCAAGGTTTCTAATTCCTGCCAATACTCCAATTTTTGCAGCAATTGGGCAGGTTCATTGATAAATTTACCAACTAATTCTGGGGATTTAAGTTGCTCAAAAATATTAATTACTTCCTGAAAATAACCCAGTGCATCTTGCCAATGACGATGGCTTTCTTCTCGTGCCAATTCCGCCTGACGACAATAGCACCAGCCAATGTGTAAAAGTAGGATTCCTTTCCGTTGCAATGAATAGGGATTAGGGGGTGGGGAATCAGGAGATTTTGAGTTCCAAAAATCTAAGCTTTCCTGATAACGAGATAAAGCATCATCAATACGATCGCATTGGTAATCTTCTCTACCCCAAATAAATTGTAAACTAGCCTCTAAATCCGGTTCTAATTCTATATCCCTACTGGCAGATTCCACTTCCAATCGATAACCTGTACCCAACATTGCCCCATTAGTTAAAAACTGACTACCACCTGCCTCTAAAATAGCAGAAAATACCCGATTGCTAGATTGACGTAACAAATCAACCAACTGATCCGATGCAATCGCGAATTCAGTGATAGTTCCCCAACTCTCGAAATCTGGCGCTAACCTAATTAATTTTTGTAATACCTCATCATTCACCCACCACACCATTGGGAAGGGAAAATGTTGGCGAAATTCTTCCCTAACTTGGTTAGCCGCAGTCACCAGGTAATCAATGTCTTTAATAGACTCAAAACCCAGTATCATTAAAGCTTCTGGCGATTCGTTTCCTAGTTCAAATTTAATTTTTTGGTAGAGTTTTTTATCCGATGGCTGAAGCTGAATAACCCTCGTATTAACATTGGTAACTTCTCGCAATCGCTCCATCAGTCGCGATTGTAAACTGGCATAATTGCACCGTGCCAAAATCAGAGAAAATTGCCCCAAAGATCCCTCTATTGCCCATGCTAAATCCGCCAATGATTCCTCGGAATTGGATAGACGATCTTCAGGTTGGTGTGAGTTATTCATGGCTAAAGTTCTTTTGCATCTGCTAAAAGAGGATTGATATCAAACCAAGAACCATCGCGATCGCGATATTCAAATACAAACATACTGCGAATTAAAATTTGATAGTTTTTATCTCCACTAACCTGTTTATTTTCTGCCACTTGACGGAGTAATTCCCACTCCTGTGGATCGATACGGAGTGTCAATTGATTGCGACGTTCTCGAATCACATCTTCTAAACGGTTACGTGAGAGAGGAATCTTTTTTTCTAACTCAATCCAGCGATGAAGTAATCTGAGTAAATTTCGCACATGACCGCCACTTACTTGACATAAACGATCCAAGGTATCTGGACTATCAAAAACATCTGATATCGCAGCTAAACGCTGTTGTTCATCTAAATCAGGAAAGGCTCTGGCTATCACCATTTGGCGCAATAAATTCATCCCTTCCACACACTCACTCCCATCTCGCAACCGCACTGGAACCATCGGTAATACTTTAGGATCTGTGCCAAAGCGTTCAGTTAATCGCTCTGCATCGTTGGAAAATATTAGACCCAGTGGTATAGTATAAACCACATGGCAATTTAATTGTTTTAACTGCTCCCCTCGATCCACAAATAAATACTCAGGTTGAGGTCTTCCGGAAGGTTTTTGAGTACTATCTACTCGATCTAAATTATCAACAATTACCACTAATCCTTGTTTACCTTGCTGTTTCAATTTACTAATTGCAGGGGTCATCAGTTCGCGATCGATACACTGCAATAGGCTACTGGTACGAGGTTCTAGATAATCCCGTAGCTTATCTCGTAGTTTAGGTGCTTCTTTTGTTTTAGCAGTGATTTTACCAATTACGAATGATAATTCAGCTTCGGCTGACAACTCAATTGGTGTTTGAAAAAAACCGCCAATTTCCTTAAATAGACTAGTAAAATAACTAGGCTTTAGACTAATTTTTACCTCCTCCAGACTTTGACTCACTTGACGAGCAATAGCTAACAAAATATCGCTGATATCAACATCAGCCATTTCCAAGTCTTGGGATGATTCAAAATAAACTACATGAAATCCAGATTTTTCTAACTCTTTCTTCAGCCGTAACAATTCCGTAGACTTGCCGCAGCCAACATGACCAGTGAACAAATCGCAGGTAGCCTCATCAGGAGAGAAAAATGTAATTTTATCAAGTAACTCCTCAATGATCTGACTACCCCGCACAGACGAGAAATCAATGTAGTACTTCCGATCCTCAATTTTATCGACATCTAAAGTTTTACTTGGATTAGTCGCCTGATAAAATTTCCTAACATCCAGTATCACTGCCATCTCCTTGATATAATTTACTTCAACCCAACCCCAATCCCGTAATCGATAAAATTTGCGCTTGAGTAAAGCTAACCAATCTCCAATGGTAACGATCATTGTGGAAGAAAATTATCATCTAAAACTTCCACAGATTTATAAGGACAAACTTGTGAAAATATTTCTACCGACAGCATAGTTTCTGCCATAGCTTGTTTCACTGCATCACCATAACATTCAGCCAATATTTCTTCAAAGTACGGTTTAAGACTAGGAGATTCTTTTAATGATTCGCGAATCCGGCGGCGATGCTCAACGATACTACCTTTCCAGCTACCGCTGCGGAAATTTGGTTGATACTGCCACTTGAGTAAGTGAGTTATAATAACAATCAAATTACTCTTTAGGCTTCTCCGTTCGCTTCGTCCCATATCTCCTATTTCCTCAATCAGATTTTCCCAGTCGATGTTTGAGTAATCCCGCATCTGCAATTGTGCTAATGTGGTTTCAATCCATCTTAGGTAATCTGTCTCGTATAAACT
>DOIX01000123.1 GCA_003511885.1 Cyanobacteria bacterium UBA11153 | reverse complement strand
CCGCTCTTATGAGGTACAGTAGCAGAAATTAACAAACCAATTGCTTAAATGTTGAGGCTCGATTAAGTGTACCTCATTACTGCGGAAACCGCTGTATGAATATGACTTCCAGCGAGTCTTACCCCCAGCGAGTCTTAATCCTCAGCGAGGAAGATGCTCGCACTAAATCATCATGCAGAATATGAATAGAGTTTTCGACAGTTGACAATTGACAGTGAGATATCGCTCTGATGTCAACTATAGCAACCGCCACATCGGGATCGAGATAAATAAGGTGATGAATAACGCCTTTTAACCTCGATGCAGCAAGGGTTTGATTAGCATAATATGTAATTGTCAACTGTCAATTATCAATTGTCAACTGCTATATATGTCTCAAAAAAATGAAACTACTGTACTTGTACTATCATTAGCTGCTACCTTAGCACTAGTGATAGGTGGGATATGGTTTGGGAGGGGTTTAATCCAGTCACCAACTCAAACAAGTTCAAAAACTCCCAACTCAGCGACATCTAATCAACCAGTCAAAGAGCGAATCAGCACCGGAGAGAAACTGTTAGTCACCACAGATACAACGCCAGACAAACAAGCTGGAATTAATGCGATCGCATCTAAAAATTATAATGAAGCTGTCTCTAAGCTGGAAACTGCCCTGAAACGCACTCCTAACGATCCAGAAATTCTAATTTATCTCAATAATGCTCGCATTGGTAATCAAAAATCTTATAGTATTGCTGTTTCTGTGCCCATTACTTCCGATGTCAATGGTGCAAAAGAGATATTGCGGGGTGTCGCCCAAGCCCAAAATGAAGTTAATTTGGCGGGTGGGATTAAAGGTATTCCTCTTAAAGTGGTAATTGGTAGTGATGATAATATGTCAGATGTAGCAAAAGAAGTCGCGGAAGCCTTTGTCAAAAATTCAGAAATATTGGGAGTTATCGGGCATTATGCCAGCGATGTGACTTTAGCTACAGTTAATAGTTATCAATCAGGGGAACTAGCCGTAATTTCGCCTATTAGTACATCAGTAAAACTTTCCGGTGCAAGTAGTTATGTTTTTCGTACCGTGCCTAGCGATTATGTGGCAGCGAGGGCGTTAGCTGATTATATGCTGCAAAAATTACAGCAGAAAAATGTGGCAGTTTTCTTTAATTCTCAAAGCGGTTATAGTCAGTCTCTCAAATCTGAATTTGTGACGGCTGTAGCTTTAGGAGGGGGACAAGTAATGAATGAATTTGACTTATCTAGCCCTAATTTCGATCCAGCATCAAACGTTAACCAGGCAATGAAAAGTGGGGCACAAGTAATTATGTTAGCTGCCAATACTGGTACTCTCGATAAAGCACTGCAAGTAATCCAAGTAAACTCCAAAAAACTCAGTTTATTAGGAGGAGATGATGTCTATAGCCCCAAAACATTACAAATCGGCAGAGAAGCAGCGATCAATATGGTAGTGGCAATTCCCTGGCATATTTTAGCAAACCCTAATGCTGAATTTCCTAAAGCAGCTTCTAAACTCTGGGGTGCGGAGGTAAATTGGCGCACGGCAATGGCTTATGATGCAGCGAAAGCTTTAATTGCCGGAATTGAGCGCAATCCTAGCCGGAAAGGAGTGCAACAAGCCCTATCAGCCTCAGACTTTGCCGCTGAGGGAGCTAGTGGTGCGATTCGGTTTTTACCATCAGGCGATCGCAATCAGGCAGTCCAGTTAGTTAAGATTGTTAAAGGTTCCCGTACTAGCTTTGGCTATGAGTTTGTACCAGTACCTTGAATGGTTAAAAGTTTTCGAGCTTGATTTTGGGTATAGCAACCGCCAGAACAGTTAAGATATTCTCAATTCCTCAAAGCCTTGATTTTACAGTTTTCTTCCTGAGCCAAGAGCCAATAGCCTCTAGTCCCTCCCTATAAAAGATAGTCTATTCATCTTTATCTATGATACTTGTGCCAATTTTCAGATTGTCCACTGAGAAGAATAGTTTTCCCGTCAGCCCCAACCCCTCTCCATTAAAAAAAAAAGTAATCAATATAACTTAACAAAAGATCGAAGGCTGAAACCCTCTTAAATTCGTCAATTTTATTAAGATTAATTCTTAATACTTGACGAGATTACGTCATTTCAGCTATTGTGGTCTAATAATCCAAAGGCGGTTTAATAACCTTTTGTCAAACAAAGGCTATGGTAAGCTACTTCAACATTTTTGCTTCAGTGGCGCTAATGGTTGGGACATCCGAAAACGCTATAGTCAATAGACAGCAAGTATTTCAATGGGTAAAAGAGTAAATATCTAAATAGGTGAATAAGAAGCTTTTGACTTTTGCTATATGGTATATATAGAGTCTCTCATGGACTATATGTAAAAAATTAGCATCCCTTTGTAGGTCAAACCCGATATTTTGAGGAAACTGACAAGTTGCGAAAGTGGCACAAACCTGACACATTTGCGGTGGTAAATATTTTAGCCTTTACCAGTATATTCTGGTTAGAAACGGAGGATGGAAAATGCTGAAATGTTCTCCTCGTCAAAATGCTGGATTGGCTGTAGGATCGATCGTAGCTGCGGCTAGTATTGGTACGGCAATGGCTTTGTATATTGCGCCGGGAACTTTAGGACAGATATCCTTCTCGTTATGCAAAATTTGGATGGTAGGGCTACCTGTAGTGTGGTTTTTATGGATTGATGGAGGCAAGATTAATCTGTCGCTACCAAAACGAAAAGAATTATTAGTCGGCGCTGTATTGGGATTGTTAATGTTTAGCATTGTTATCGCTGTTTATTGGCTTTTTGGTGAAAAATGGATCGATCCTATAGATGTACAAAATAGGGCAAAAAAAGTTGGTATTAGTAGTCCGATTATTTACCTGGGAGGTTCTATTTATTTCACGATTGTTAACTCTTTGATGGAAGAGTATATATGGCGTTGGTTTGTCTGTAGCAAGTGTAAGATCCTGATACCGGGAAAGGAAGCTATATTTTTAGCAGGATTGTGTTTCACAGTTCATCACATCATTGGTTTGACAGCTTACACCAACGACTGGCGGGTTGTCATGCTAGGATCGCTAGGCGTGTTTATTGCCGGATCTCTGTGGTCGTTGTATTATTTGCATTACCGTTCAATATGGTCTAATTATATCAGTCATGCTCTTGCGGATTTTGCGATCGCAATTGTCGGTTGGCAATTACTATTTAGGTAAGGAGGTAGGCAAAATTAAATCTGAAGTTTACATCTGTAAAGAATAGCACTCCCTAGTCTCTACATTACTATCGTTTTTAGCGATATCTTTAATATAGCGAAAATCACCCATTCAAAATGCTTACAATGAAAGAATCATGACTTTTTCATCTCTCATAACACGGGCGACTGAGACAAGCCGTTACGCATTTAATTGATCTGTTTTGAATGAGGGGTAGCTGGGGAGAAGGTTTGATGAGTTTTTCCCTAACTTAAAAATATCCAGTTTAAATGCGCAGCAGCTTATCTAAATTACATCAATAATTAATATGTCACAAAAAAACGAAACAATAACTTTAATTTTAGCTCTAGCCATCACGGCTGCCATATTGGCTATTGGATTTGGGTTGTTTAACCGTAAATCTAACGTTAACCTAGATTCTTTAACTAATGGAGCAAATACTAACTCTCCGGTAAATGTTACTATCAATAATTTTCCAGCACCGACAAATGTACCCAGCGGTACAATAGTCAAAATTCAAGGCTCCACCAGCTTAGTGCAAATTAATCAAGCCCTAAAAACAGCTTTTGAACAAAAATTTAGCGGTACTACAGTTAATGGAGAAGCAGGAGGAACAGAACAAGGAATTCAGTCATTAATTGCTGGTACAATAGATATTGCCGCAATTTCACGTCCTCTCAACGAGAGGGAGCAAGCCCAAGGATTGGTTGCCGTACCCTTAACTAAAGATGGGATAGCAATTGTCGTTGGCTATAACAATCTATTAGGTAGTAAAGGATTAACTCAAACTCAAGTTGTGGGAATTTTTCAAGGGCAAATCACAAATTGGTCGCAAATTGGCGGAAAACCAGGAACTATTAGGGTAATTAATCGACCAGTATTTAGCGGTACTCATCAGGCATTTAGAGAAAAAGTATTGAATGGACAAAATTTTGGTACTACTCCTAATATTATCAATTGGCCTAAAGATGAAACTACTGTCGTACTGCAGCAATTAAAAACAGATGGGATTAGTTATGCAACTTTTGCCCAAGTAGCCAATCAGCAAACAGTTAAAATTATCCCCATAGATGGATTAACCCCCCAAGCCGCTAATTATCCCTATCAAAGGGAACTCTATTATGCCTACAAAGAGCCTGCAAGTCCCCAGGTGCAAGCTTTTCTAGGTTATGTTGGTTCACCAGAAGGACTTCGTGCGATGGCTTCGCCCAACCCAGGTATCCCAGGAGAGGTAAAATAACAAAAAAATTAGGCAAGTATAACTGTAAATATTGGATATTTCTCATCTCAACCACAATATTATGCCAACTAACCAATACAGTTTTGTTACTATTTGGAAAATTGAAGCCCCTTTACAAGATATTTGGGATACTATCTCTGATAGCACCAATTTACCATCCTGGTGGAAGGCAGTTTTAAATGTCAAGCTCATCGAGCCAGGAAATATTGATAGTATTGGTAGGTTGGAAGAACAAACCTGGCAAGGTATTCTCCCATATAAACTTACTTTTGTTATAAAAATTGTGGCAAAAGAGAATTTAAACTCGATTGAGTTTACTGCATCCGGAGACTTAGAAGGGAAAGGAAAATGGAGCTTTAAAGATGAAGGAAATTGGGTAACCATTCAACATGATTGGCAGGTGAAAACAACAAAACCATGGCTCAATTTTTTTACACCAGTACTTAAACCAGTATTAGCATGGAATCACGATGAAATAATGCGCTGGGGAGCAGAAGGAATTGCCAAAAAACTTGGTGCTAATTTGATAGAATATTAAGTATTATCGTGGATGGCGACAAGCATGGAGTACAGATTTTTAATAGTACGTTAACTTTCGCATAAAGCACCCTACATTTATAGTGTAATCCTCAGAAACTAAGAGAGACTGATTTGAGATTATTTTGAGATGATAATGGATATCAGGAATTACTAAACTGCTAAACTACTCCTTAACAAATCCCAAATCCGTTCCTTTCCCCGCATGAACTAACGCCAATTTCTCATAACGTAGCGCATGTTCAATTAAATTAGCCGCTTCCATATCCGAAATTTCCCGCACGCGCCGTGCCGGAAGCCCCACAACGAGAGATAAAGGCGGGACATCTTTTGTTACCAACGCACCCGCACCCACAATACTACCATATCCCACCCGCACGCCATCCAAGACAATCGCACCAATCCCAATCAAGCATCCTCGCTCAATATGAGCTGAATGGATAACGGCTCTATGTCCAACAGTGACATGATCTTCTAAAATGGTAGGCTTACCCGGATCGCCATGTAAGATAGCACCATCTTGAATATTAGTGCGATCGCAAATTTCGATCCTTTCCACATCACCCCTCACCACCGCACCATACCAAATGCTGACACCAGCCCCAACAGACACATTACCGATAACCACTGCATTTGCGGCGACAAAAGCAGCTTTGGAGAAATCTGGACTAGACCAGTAGGAAGTAGAGATGGACAATTGTAGATTAAAATTATTCACAGATACACTTGATTGAGTTGTCAAACCCTGCGGGACATATTATGTAATTGTAAAATGCCCCTTAGATATAATAAATCCACAGGCTCTAGCACATATAGCAAAGATGCCCAGAACGCTTAATAATGATTAATACTAGCTTGCAGTATCCCATCTTTGGGCCAGAAATTAGTTGTCCTCATTGCCGTCAGACAATCCCGGCGTTAACATTGACGGATACTTATCTGTGCCCGCGTCATGGTGCTTTTGAAGCAGATCCTAACACAGGCGAACTCGTTCACCTCCAATCAGGACGACACTGGCGTTTGTGGAACGATCAATGGTATCGTCAACATACCCATCCAGACGGGATTCGCTTTGAAATTCACGAGGCATTGGATCGTCTCTATACTCAAGGATACAGAGCCACAAGGGTAATTATTGCTAGTCGATATCGCGAATTAGTTAGCACCTACTTGGAACGTAGTACCCCTTGGCGCGGTCAATCCGATCCTACTAAACCTAGATTATACGGCTTACCTGTAGAGTTTAGTCCAGATCCTTCTGAGGATCCTTGTTGGGAAGTAATTAATTTTGATTTAGAAAAAGAACCAGGCATCCCTGTCCGCTATCCTTATTTTAGATTATTTGAATAACGATCGATTGGTCATTGGTTATTGGTCATTAGTTATTGGTTATTGGTTATTAGTTATTAGTTATTAGTTATTAGTTATTAGTCATTAGTCATTAGTCCTTTGTTTAAAACCAACAATCAACAATACAATGACTAATGAGCAATTAACAATTAGCAATTCCCATGCACCACGCATCAATTCGTACTGCTAATATTCATCGCGCGATCGCATTTTACGAGCTATTAGGCTTTACTGTATCAGAACGTTTCACTGCAGGAATTACTCTGGCTTGCTGGATGGAGGGATTAGGAGGCAGAATTGAGTTAATCCAAATTCCCCAACCCAAACCCGCCCCTGATGCTTTTGGCGATGAAAATTATGTCGGTTACTACCATTTATCTTTCGATCTTACTAAAACTATAGCTGACTTACCAACTTGGTTAACTAATCTCGAAAGTAAATTTGCCCAAGCATCCCAAAATAATCCAGAGCAATTCTTACCCCTGAAAATTTTATTACCACCAACACAACAGATTATCGGATCGGTAGTTTATGAAGTTACTTTTATTGCCGATACTGATGGTTTACCATTGGAATTTATCCGAGCGCTCGGCAAAAACGATCGATCTTAAACGTTGACACTCCCCGGTCTAAAGA
>DOIX01000122.1:6426-35864 GCA_003511885.1 Cyanobacteria bacterium UBA11153 | reverse complement strand
ATTCTGTAATTTGACACTCCCCGGTCTCTTGGCGCGGGGATGCTGGGTCTACCGTACTTAGTGTGCTAAAATATTAGTTAAAATAATTAAGAACCAAGTTATACCTAAACTTACTCAAAAAAAGGCTATTTTTGACTTATCCTTTGCTAAGTATTCTTACGGGACAATGGCTTCAATCATTATTTTGTAATAGTTTGGCACACTAAGTACGGTAGACCCAAAAACAATCAACCTTACGCCTAGCCTTTAAAGGAAAAAACGGAAAATGTGACTGTTACGCCCAAGTGAGAGAAAAAGAGAAACAATTCATCTTTTATTCAGTTTGCCCAGAGAGAGTACCAAAAACTAAACGTCGGGTTCTAGGCGAGTTTCTATTAAGAATAAATTACCAGCAAATTCTCGGCAGTTTTGATCTAGACTTTAGTGATGGGGAAGTTCGCTATAAAACTAGCATGAGTATTAATAATTACTCACTTACTCCAGCTATAATCTTAATAAGGGGGGTTGGGGGGGGTGAATATGTAGCGCTATTTGAGTAAATTGCTAGAATATTGAAGAAATTTGCCAATTTGCGATGCCGAAGGCGAGCGAAGCTATCGCAAGTGCTTGAATAAGTTATTACCAGTACTCCTAGAGAGCCACTAATTCTATCTTTGACACAGATTATCAATCTGTTGCTGAAAATGGCGGCGCAAGTTTTCGGCTAATCCCTTCACCTTAACAGCACGATGTAATAAATCTAAATCGACGTTTTCGCGGAAATACAATCGATTGATATCGGCAACAGTGACATTATTTTCATCTCGATGAATTAATTCTATTTCATCTCCTACACCCACTTCACCTTCTTTCATTACAGAAAAGTAAATTCCTGGTAAATTACTATCTTTAAACCGTTTCACTATCTCGCCACGTCCGAATTTGATCCCTAGCTTGTAGCAAGGTCGGCGAGGTTGTGTTACCATAAGTTCGGCTGCACCAATTCGGAAACAATCGCCGATATTTACAGAATCTTCTAACAATCCCATCGTGGTAAGATTTTCGCCAAACATGCCCCAAGGTAATTCCATATCTGGTAACTCTTTGCGCCAATAATCGTAATTTTCGACTGGATAGGCATAAACAGCTTTTTCTGGGCCACCATGTACGGTTAAATCTGCTTGTCTATCCCCATCTAGGTTAAGAAAACGCAGCATTATCCGCTGGGAAATTGGCTGTTTAAAAATCCCAGTGGTAACAGTTTTTCCTTGCCAGCTAACTTCGCGGGGTAATCCAATGTTGAGGGATACAAGTTTCATGATATTATTTTAGCGATCGCTCTCCTGCATTGTCCGGACTATATCGGTGACAACTTTTCTGGGTAAAAATCGAATTACGTTAGCACCAATCCAGTTCAATAAACCGTGAATTGCGACAACTTGTCCTTTCTCAATCGCTTTGTAAGCAAATTTGGCTACGGCTTCTGCTGTCGGTAACTTTCGTCCTTTAACTATCCTTGATTCTATCATTCCTGAAGCTAGTTGAAAACCGGATTCTGTTGCACCAGGGCAAAGGGCAGTAACAGTAACTCCAGTACCTTCTAATTCGTTGGCAATGGCTTCGGAGAAGAATAAAACATAAGCTTTTGTGGCATAATAAACTGCCATTAAAGGACCTGGTTGAAAGGCGGCTGTTGAAGCAACGTTGACAATTTTTCCCCGTCTCCTTTCAACCATTCCTTTTAAAAATAATTTGGTTATTTGGGTGAGGGCAACCATATTGACTTGCATCATGTCGGCTTCTTTTTCCCAGCTAGTATTGACAAATTCGCCAAAATCACCGAAGCCAGCATTATTAATTAATACGTCAACTTGAATTTTTTCGGCGGCTAGTTGATTAAAGATTTCTTCTGCTGCATTAGGCTGGGATAAATCTTTAGGTAAAACTGTCACAATGACTTGGTAGTTTTGTTCAAAATTTATTTTAATATCATTTAGTTTATTTTCACTTCTTGCTACCAAGACTAGATTATCGTGATTTTGAGCGAATAACTTAGCTAATTCGTAGCCAATTCCGCTGGATGCACCTGTAATCAATACTGTCTTCGGTATTCCTATCTTGGGCATCTTGAAACCTCCGCTTTTGCTAGATAGATTCTATTTTAGCTGGAATTTTATTTTACAGGTTATTTTTCTGTAGTGCTGCGCTAGAGGTGGGATAGTTGATGAAGATTTGTTGCATTTTTAGCATGTATTGGTTTTTCGTTGCGTAAAATGGATTTTTTTTAACGCAAAGGTGCGCAAAGGTTAGCGCAAAGGTACGCAAAGAAGAGATTGGTTTTGGTGGATTATTAGTTTTTGTTAGTGAATGATATATCTGTTGACAGTTGACAAATGTCATGAAGAGAAGTGGAGACTTCCTGAGTAAACGGTTTGATTTCCATTGAGTAATTGTCAACTGTCCATTGTTAACTGTCCATTGCTATAATTCTTTGAGGTGGAGTTGGGTATCGCTATTTTTCCAGGCTGTTTTCAAGTCGGCTTTGACTAATTTTGCTTCTTCTATTTTTCCTTGTTTTTTTAAACTAGCGTGTAAGCCAAATAGGGAACGTCCATAATGGGGATGTTTTTTTAAGTCGGCACGAAATACTGTTTCTGCTTCTGGATAATTATGGGTAAAGAGGAGTAAGTTACCTAAAAACTCGCGACAGGGAATGTACCAAGTTGGTGGTTCATCGTAGTTGAGGTTGTCTTCTGCTATGATGGCTTTTTGGAAAAATTTAATTGCTGTTGGATAGTCCTGTTTTTGTCTGGCAATTTGACCATTTAGTAAGTTTTTGGCAATGTTTAAAATATGATTGGTGCTATTTAGCCCAATCAGGGAGTCTGGGGATATTATCTGTTTGGCAGCGATAAATTCCTGACGTTGCTGTTTGGCTAATTCAATATTACTATTGGCAGCATTAGCCATCGCCATAGCAAAATGCCAAAATGCTGTGGTAATTGGTAAATTGGGATCTGGTTTGGGTGTTTTTAAGATCTCATTCCAGTCTCGAAACTGAAGTTGAATTAGGAGGGGAGTGGCGACATATCCTTCTGCCATCGGGACGTATTTAACAAGAGGCAGAATATTCTCTATAAACTCGTTAGCTGTTTTCATCGCCATCTCGTAATTTCCAGCCATACTGCTAGCAATAGCTAAAAAGTCGAGGTTGTGGTTGTAATAAATTATGGGATAGATCCCTTGTACGTTATATTTTTCGATGTAAGCTTTATCTATTGCGATCGCGTTTTGATTCGTCTGGGCTGCTTTGCTGTAAGCTCCCATATTATAGTAAATGTGAGCTGGCATGTGGACTAAGTGTCCGGCTCCAGGAGCTAATTTTCCGAGTCGGTTGGCGCTGGGTAGTGCTTTTTCTGGATGGGGCGATGCTTCGATGGCGTGGATGTAATAATGATTAGCGCCAATATGATTGGGGTTTCTTTCGAGTACGGATTCTAATACGGCGATAATTTCTGGTGTATCTTCTGTTGGTTTTCCGTCGTTACTCCAGAGTTGCCAGGGGTGTAAGTCCATAGCACTTTCGGCGTATAATGTGGCAGCATCGAGATCGTTTGGGTACTTTTTTACTAATTCTGCCATGGCGTTTTTGTAATCTACTGCCAGTTTTTGTAAATCGGCTGGTAGGTTATTTGTATATCGCGTGGCTAGGGCTTTAATATAGTCTATTTCTGGAGCTGATATGGGATATTTTTTTGATAGTTTTAATGCTTTTTGGATCGCGAAGTAAGCGGCTAACTCTTGGTCTGATTCTATGTTAAAGTTAATATTTGGGCCTAGGGCTAAGGCAATACCCCAATATGCCATTGCTAATTTTGGATCTAGTTCTGCAGCTTGTTGAAAAGAACGAATTGCTTCTTCTTGATTGAAAGCATATATTAAATTTAATCCTCGATCGAATAATTTTTGGGCTTCGGTATTTTGGGTGGAAACTGGGTGGTGGTTTGTTCCTAGTTCAGATATTAATCTATCGGATAGTGTATCGGTTATTGGATTAATTGGTTGAGCGATAGTTGGATTGGCAGCGATTAGGTAAAATAGTAGGGTTAGGAGGATAATTAAGTATTTCATGATTCTTGGTTATTTTTTGTGGGTTTTCTGTTTGGGGAATTGAGGATGGGAACAGGAAAATTAGTGACGCTATTCATAGTGGATGGTGCGTTAGCTTGAGCATAACGCACCCTACTGTCAATTATCAATTGACAACTGTCAACTGTTTTTGACTTCTGATTTGGCTAAGTTGGGATAACATTATGCTTTTGGGCAATATTCATTACTTCTTCCATGTCAGGTGGTAAACTCTTGATTTTATTGTCAATCTCCTCAAAAAAATGTCGTGCTTCTGGAGAGGAAACTAAAACTAAAAATTTAGCTGTTTCTGATTGGATATTATAGGTATGGGGGGTTTGCCCAGGAATATTGATGAAATAACCTGGGGTAGTTGTCATGATTTTTTCGCCTACCTGCACCTCAACTTCTCCTTCCAAAATATAGTAGGCTTCATCCCATGGGTGAGTGTGAAGTGGTGGCCCACTTTTTCCTAATCCTGAGAGTTCAAATAATTCCCAGTTATTATCTGTGGTTTCAACTGTTGCTTTACAGGTAAGGATGTCTCCTAAAACTGAAAGTTTTGTTCCTCCATCGGGTTTTAAGATGGTTAATGTTGATGATGATTGAAGTGTCATATTGCCTCTGATGCTTCTTTCTGGTTTGGTTTGCGATATAGGGTTTACGTTAAGGCTGGGCTGACTGGATCTCTATCGGCTGAGTTTGAGATAAAACTTTACAATAGATCCAGGGAGTCTTTAACGAAAAAGGTTTTAACCAGTCAATTTAGCAACACCAAAGGTAGCATTGAATTTGCGACACCAAATAGCAGCCGATTTATAGTCATTCATATTTAGAGAATCGGGAATTGGGTAACTTTGAGTACCAGTAAATTTTGCCAAGGGTGCTATTATTGCGTAATCTCCTTCTTTAATGGAGTAGGCTGGCGGTTTAGTCGATCGCAAAATGTCATCAGAGCGATGTAGAATAATCACCAGATCCGGTCCTTGCTCTGAGGTTTTAAAGGCTCCATCCAATTCTAAATAAGATTTACCATTTTTCCTGACAATCTGGACATTTCCCTCCGTCGGTTTTTCCGCAGCGATAAATGTACCTGACTTCACAATCGCAGATGAGGTGGCAGGAGTATCTTGGGTTGGGGTAGCAGTAGCAGAAGATGCCACAGGAGAAGTATCTGGAGGCTGATTTACGGATCCTCCTTTTTGACAACCAATAGTGAAGAAATAAATTAGCCCAATTAATAATACATGCTTCAGTTTCATCGTTTTAAGTCTCCGATCTTGATTTTAAGGACAATAGGATTCTCATTAACTATCATCATTATGACTAGTTAGCGATCCGATCGAATGATTTATGGATGTAAATTTACTGAGTAAAGGCTTAAGATTAACTCACAAGACATTGAGGTAATTCTCAGGGAATATTCAGGAAAAGAGAGTTGGGTATTTCTGTGGCTTGACCAGGATATAAAAAATTAATATACAATAATTGACAATACCGAAACAACCAAACCTGACTTGACAAAAAATTCCCCATGCTAGCAGCCTTACTCTACGGTAAAGAAGATTTACGTCTCGAAGAAGTGCCCAATCCGACACCGGATGTTGGAGAAATCGTAATTAAAGTTAATACAGCTACCACCTGCGGTACGGATCTTAAAGTATGGCGGCGCGGCGGTCATGCGAGAATGTTAAAACCGCCCACCTTATTCGGGCACGAAGTCGTCGGCGAAATTGTATCTTTAGGAGAAGGAGTCACGGATTGGCAGATTGGCGATCGCATCGTAGCAAATAATTCGGCTCCCTGCATGAAGTGCTTCTTCTGTCAGCGTCGGGAATATTCCCTTTGTCCCGATTTAATCTTTAATAATGGGACTTTTGCTGAATATCTGAAAATTCCTGCACCTATTGTCCGGCATAACGTCTTAGCTGTACCATCAGATTTACCGGATTCTTTAGCAGCCATGACTGAACCTCTAGCCTGCGTTATCCATGGTATTGCTCATTCTAATATTAAAGAAGGCGATCGCGTTGTCGTTATCGGTGATGGCGCAATTGGCTTAATGTTTGTGGCGGCGTTAGCTCGGCTTGAGGTAGAATCAGGCAACCACTCACTTCCTAGTAAAATTTTTCTATTTGGCGGTAATGATAAACGTTTGGCAATTGGCAAAAAATTGGGTGCATCTCAAGTATTTAATTACCATCAATTGTCAGATGTACCTGCCCTCATCAAAGAATTAACCGACGGATGGGGCGCAGATGTCGTGATTGAAGCCACAGGCGTACCCACAGTTTGGGAAACTGCGATCGCATCTGGTCGTCCTGGTGCGACAATTAATTTATTTGGTGGTTGTCCGCGAGATACTACAATTACCGTTAGTACGGAACAAATCCACTACAATCAACTAACTCTGAAAGGCGTTTTTCACAATACACCCACTTTTGTCAGAGAAGCACTATCTTTATTAGCCAGCCGCACTATTCCTTTTGAACTTTTACTAACTAATACTAGACCATTAATCGAATTAGAACAAGCATTACAAGATATGAAAACTCGTCAAGCGATTAAAGTGGCAATTCAACCATGATTTTCATTCATAAACACTGGCAAAATCTACTGATACTAGGGATAATATGGGTAATAACGACAATTTGCGATCGCGTTTGGTTTGGGTTAGATAATTCTGTGCCCAGTTGGGATCGAGCTGACTATCTTACCGGAAGTTTAAATTACTTAAGAAAACTACAAAATCCTCAATGGTTTGCTGAGGAATGGTGGACGAGTCTTTGGCATCTTTCCTCGAAGATACCGCCTTTGACTTATATTGCGACTGCGATTATCCAA
Organism: Cyanobacteria bacterium UBA11153; assembly: GCA_003511885.1. Taxonomy (GTDB): domain Bacteria; phylum Cyanobacteriota; class Cyanobacteriia; order Cyanobacteriales; family Coleofasciculaceae; genus Limnofasciculus. Next base: position 28,913 of record DOIX01000122.1, on the reverse strand, counting down.
AATTTCTTTGGTAAAGGTCCAGACAAAGCTACTTTAATTTTACCAGTATGTACTGCTATTCTCATGGCTTCGGTTTATGGTTTGGGAACACTGCTATTTAATCGGAAAGTTGGCTTATGGGCAGGAGGTTTAATCATCCTCTTGCCAGGATTATATCGCTATCGTCTGGAATTTCTTTTAGATTATCCTTTAACCACAGTAGTTACCCTCACTTTTTTCTGTCTAACCGCTTGGAAAATAGCCAATCAAAAACCCAACCCTCCCCACTCCAAAAAAAACACTCCCTATTGCCTAATTTGGACAATAGGATTTGGCATATCTTTGGGATTAGCGCTGATGGTAAAACAAACGGCGCTATTATTTTTAATCTTACCAATTATTTGGGTAATCGCAGGTTCGATTAAAGAACGAAATTGGCGAAAATTATCGCAATTATTGATTAGTTTATTGATATCAGGATTAATATGTACCCCTTGGTATAGTATCAACTGGTTATTTATTTTAACTTCAGGCAAAAGAGCAACACTCGATTCTGCAATAGCAGAAGGAGATCCTCCCCTCAATACCATAGATGCCTGGATTTATTACTGGAAAATTTTACCTTATTTAGTATCTTGGGTTTTATTAATAGTACCGATTGTCGGATTTATCCTTTATTGGCAAAAGTCAAAGTCATTAACAGGAGAAATAACCAATTCCAATTTAAGGAAGCGAGAATTATTTTTTTTCCAGCTATCCAGCTTCCGTTGGCTAGCCGTGTTTTTAATTGGCGGCTATCTTTTATCTTCCCTAAACGTCAACAAAGACGCTCGTTATATTTTACCGATTTTACCAGTATTATCCTTATTATTAGCCAATGGTTTACTCCAATGGCAAGGGAGATGGAGCAAGAATATTCGCTGGAGTACAGTTGGACTAAGTATCCTACTAATGATATGTAATATCTTTCCAGTGGGAGGCACTATTTTAACTGAAATTCTCAGCCCTCGCGTCCAGAATTTCCCTTACCTAGGTACTGAATTACCTCATCGAGAAGTTATTGCCGAAATTATCCAAACTTCCCCCTACTTACAAACAACATTAGGAGTCTTACCTTCAACAGGAGAAATTAACCAACATAACCTCAATTATTACGGGGCATTACAAGATTTCCAAGTTTACGGCAGACAAGTAGGAATCAGAGAAAAACAAATAAAACAAGATGCCCAATCCTTATCCTGGTTTCTCATCAAAACAGGCAATCAAGGTTCCGTTCCCGCCGCCCAAACAGCCATGGTAAAAGAAGTCGAAACAAACAGAGACTTTCAAGTCCAAAAAACCTGGAAATTACCCGACAATAGCCTATTAAAACTTTACCATCGCCGCCAACCATTTATCGAGATCGCTAAACAAGAATCAATAGCCAAAAATGAAACCTCACAAATTAAACTAGAAATGATAACAATACCAGAAACAGCCCCCCCCGGCATACCTATCCCCATCACTTACCAATGGAGCGGTACATGGGATGAATTACAATCCGGTATTTTATTATTAACCTGGCAAAATATAGTCATAAAATCCCACCCAAAATGGTTAAACGATCGCGCCATCGCCATGGGAGAATTGTATCCTAGTCAGAGATTGACTTCTGGCGATTCCCAATTTACCATCACCGAAACCACATCAACCTTGCCACCAGCAGATATTCCAGAAGGAAACTATACACTAACAGCCACATATCTTAACCGAAACACAGGCGAAACCTATCCCATCGAAGTACCCAAAATTACCCTCAAAATCGATTCCAACGCCCCAGCCATACCCGCCCCAGAATTAGACTTAGTTACCCAATTAACAAACTTAGCCACTAACCTACCCAAAGGCCCAAAATTTTTACCACCCGTATTTGCAGAAACAGGTAGAATTAATCAATACGATCCCACTCAAGATTATCTCATCCAAGCAGACATAGCCCTATCCCATCGCCTAAAACTAGAACCAGATAATTTAGAGGTAGCCTACACCCTCACCTTATCTAAAATATTACAGAAAGATCCAGAAGGCGCGATCGCAATTCTGCAAAAAATAATCAAGCTAGATGCCCAAAACCCATATCCCTACGCTTATCTAGCCTTTGTCTACCTCTATCAGTGGCAAGGCAAAGAAGCCGAGAATTCCCTTAACCAAGCCCAAACCATCAATCCAAATCTGCCAGAAATTAAAGCACTTTCCAGTATCGCCGCTTTAATGCAAGGTAAAATTTTCCAAGCATGGCATTTCTTTGACGAATTCCGCAAGTTAGAAATGACATATAAATCTCCGCAGCTTTGGTCTTATCGCAAGTAAAGTTGCTATAATTAGAGAAAAATTGCTAACTAACTAAGATGAGTATTTGAGATAAATACTTTAATGAAATTATTAATTCATCATCACCGCTAAAAATTATGATGTTCATCAATCCCAAAACCGATTACGCCTTTAAAAAAATATTTGGCTCAGAGAAAAGCCAAGATATTTTAATCAGCTTTCTCAATGCCATCCTCTATGAAGGGGAGGATATGATTAAAAACTTATCAATTATTAATCCCCATCTCCCACCAGAAATAGCCGGATTAAAAGATACATATTTGGATGTGAAAGCCAAACTAAAGGATGATACTATAGTAATCATTGAAATGCAGGTATTAAACGTAGAGTCTTTTGGGAAAAGAGTATTGTATAATGCTGCCAAAACTTATGCCCTTCAGCTAGAGGCAGGATACGGCTACCGGATGCTCAAACCTGTGATTGCCTTAACTTTAACTGACTTCGAGATATTTAAAGATAGCCAGGAATTAATTTCCGAGTTTATCTATAAAGAAGTCAAAACGAATTTGCCCTACACAGACAATAACATCAAGTTAGTCTTTGTCGAATTGCCGAAATTTACCAAAGAATTAAATCAACTGTCAACAATAACAGACAAATGGATATATTTTATAAAAAATGCCAAAACCATGACGGATGTACCGGAAACAATGGACAGAATACCGGAAATACACAAAGCCTTTGAAATCGCTAATAAAATAAATTTAACGAGAGAAGAGTTAGAAGAAATTGACAGAAGAGAAATGTTTATTTACGATCAACAGGGAGCAATTCTCAAAGCAGCAACAGAAGCTAAAGCTGAAGGAAGAGAAGAAGGAAGTCGGGAAAAAGCGATCGCAATCGCACGACAATTACTCCCTCACCTCGACGATGCCACCATAAGTCAAACCACAGGGCTGAGTATGGAAGAGATAGGGAATTTGCGATCGCACGAAGCGTAGCAGCAAGGCGGATCAATTCTGTACGAGCAAAGATAGATGCTGCTGTTGCTATTTCCGAACATACTCCACCCATTGATGGTGAAACTTTTATGGCAGGAATTTTGGAACGTTGCCGACAATTACGCGAGAATTAAGTGCGATGCCTCTGGCGGGCTTCGCCATCACGCCTATCTTGTGAAACTGTCCTAGAAGTTGCAATTACTAAGTTTACCTGCTACCTTTAACATAGAAGCATCGTAGGAAAGCAACCGATGACACTAACAGAATTACTCCCTACCATTAGACAACTGTCTGCGATCGATAAACGAGAATTAATTCGCATTCTCATGGCGGAAGAAGATATCAGTGATGAACAGGTGTGGAAGGCTCAATTTGAAGCGACAACAGACGCTCAGTGGGATAGTCTAGCTGAGATAGTACGTCAGGAAATTGCTGTTGGCGATATTACCCCTCTGGTGGATGTTTTTCCTCACTCTCCATGAAATCAAGTGTGACTAACGCATTTCGCAAGAAACTTGAGCAGCTTCCTGTATCTGTTCAAGAGCAAGCAGCCAAAGCATACGCCCTTTGGAGTTCAGATCCATATCACAACAGCCTTCAGTTTAAACGAGTTAGTCAGCGTCAACCTATTTATTCAGTTCGTGTTGGACTAAATTACCGATCTCTTGGCTTACTAGAAAACGATCGCATTTACTGGTTTTGGATTGGCGCACATACAGAGTATGATGAGTTACTTAAACGGTTGTAGGATTGTTTAGTATCGCAATTTTTGGGCATTGTCTGTTTGGTGCGATGCTTTCATGCGGGCAAAGCCATCGCTCTCGCGAGTAAAGCAAGCACATCGCACTAACCAAAAAACCAAAGTGCGATCTCTCTCGCTCAAGCAAGCACATCGCAATAACCAGAAAAACAAAACTGCGATCGCCTGTAGCTACCAAATCGTTTCAACGTGAGGATAGCTCAGAATCTTCTCATCGCAAGTAACCAACGGAATATTATACCGTCGCGCGATCGCTACTAAAATGCCATTATTCCGATAGTGAAATACACTAATATTCCAATTCGGACTCATACAACCGACAAATTTCATTAATGCACCGGGACATTCCGGAAATTCAAAGCGGTAAAATAGTTCGTGTTGTACAGCGTCGGCAATAGGTTGAGTAAGTTAAGTTGGTAGAGGTACTGAATGGAGGAAGTATCAGAAATAACGATAACTTTGCCCGTGCCATAGCTATGACTTATAATTTAAGGCGCTCTAGCACTTAAAGCTTTGGAGTAAATGAGTAGGGGATGGACATACAGTCTAAGTCAAAAAACTATATAATTTATAGATTAACACCATAAAAATCCCTAACTAACATCTATTCAAACACGCTATGTCACACCAACTCACAATTAATTACCCAGAAACATTTCCCGATGCCTTGCAACAAACCAGAGAACAGTTTGAACTAGAAGCTACATGGGCAATGGCAGTAAAACTATTTGAAATGAAACGCCTATCTTCCGGAATGGCAGCCGCATTAATTGGTATAGATAGAGTTTCATTTCTTCTCAATTTACATCGTTATGGAGTAGCTATGATTGATCTAAGTGAAGCGGAATTATTATCGGATTTGGAAAATGCCTAAAACAGAGATAATTGTCATCAATACTGCACCTATAATTGCCAGTGTATCTGCTTTAGGAGATTTAACCATTTTGCAATCTCTTTACACTCAGGTATTAGTTCCTTTTGAAGTCTGCCAAGAAGTCCTTGCAGGTGGTTATAGTGGCTTTGCCGTGGCAGAATTTGAAGCGGCAAATTGGCTGAAAAAACAGCAAACTACTCTCAATATTTCCCCCCTTCTCCTCAATTCACTCGATAGAGGAGAAGCGGCTGTAATTCAGTTAGCAATGAATGAAAATATTCAAACTGTCTGTATTGATGAAGTCGCGGGTAGACGCATGGCGAGATTAAGCGGGCTTTCTGTTACAGGTTCGATTGGGATTTTGCTTCGCGCCAAGCGGGAAGGCCACCCTATCTCAATGCAGCAAGCGATATCTCAAATGCTTAATCGAGGTATCCGATTAAGTCCAACTGTAATTAATTTTGCCCTATTACAAGCGGGAGAAAATAATCTTTCTGAAAGATAATAATCCCAAATCTCAAAAAGAAGGTTCGTAGTAAAGCACTAAAGTACTTGCTTTACAGGCTTTTGGGGCACTGAAGTGCCTACTACAAACACTACCCCAAAAACAATTTATAAGCCAAATTATCACTCTCATCCCAATAGCGATAACCCAAAGTATCCAAAAATCCCTGCCACTCTTTCATCTCATCGGGCGGTACTTGAATTCCCACTACAATTCGCCCATAATCAGCCCTATTATTCCGATAGTGAAATACACTAATATTCCAATGAAGAAGGAAGTCGGGAAAAAGCGATCGCAATCGCACGACAATTACTCCCTCACCTCGACGATGCCACCATCAACCAAACCACAGGGCTGAGTATGGAAGAGATAAGGAGTTTGCGATCGCACGAAGCGTAGCAGCAAAGCGGATAGCAAGAAATTTGCTCTTCCTAGCTTTGGGCTTCTCACAAGTAAAGTTGCTATAATTAGAGCAAAATTGCTTCTAAGCCCCGGATCGTTATCCCATGTCCCAAGAAATGCTAGAAAAAATTGCCGCTGAAGTTCAACTCTTCAACACGCTAGAGCAAAAAGAAAATTTTCTTTTTCTCCTCGGTGCGATCGCAGCCAGAATTGTCAGCCTCAAAAAAGCGGCGGAAATCTTGAACCTCGAACCAGAAGCCCTCTTAAAAATCCTGGAATTGATGGGGATCGACTTCTCTTATCTGACTCAATCTGACATCGCTACTGAGAAAACATGGTGATGAAAATTGTCTTCAACACCTCGCCCCTAATTTTTCTGACTCGGCTGGAGATATTAGCAGATTTTCTCACACAGCCTGGTGAATTTTATGTCCCTCAAGCAGTTGCTGATGAAATTCTCGCTAAAGAGGATGATGCCAGCCGTGCCCTGCAAATAATTTTTGCCACCCAGCAACTCAACACACAGCCGATTCAAACAATCCTCTTCGCCAATACCCTAAACCAACGGCTGGGGCGCGGTGAATCTGAAGCTATTACCCTCGCCCTGGAACTTAACGCAGACTACATCATTTTGGATGACTTTGCCGCTCGGCGAGAAGCTAGCCGATTAGGTTTGAAAGTAAAAGGAACTCTAGCAATTGCTAAAAAACTGCAACAAGATGGAAAAATTACACTCGACAATATAGATGAGTTCTACCAACGTTTAATCGAGATCGGATTTCGGGTGAAGCGATCGATCTTTGATGAAATTTTCAATCAATAATAAATAAAGTTGCTATAATTAGAGCAAAATTGCTTCCTAATTAACATGAGTATTACTCTGACGACAACCTAAGAGCAATTCATCTGAGATCTTGCACCAATGTCATTAAGCCTGAAAAAGCTTGATTTTTGGTGACGACATCAACGAAAGATCAAGGGTTCTAGAACTTTATTGAGAATGGTGCAAGATCTGAGATTCATCCAAACCAAACTCAAAACAGGCAAATATCACTCAACTGAAGAAGTCTTAGAAGTTGCCTTGCGGTTGCTAATGGTATTGAGATTTTGCGTGTAGTTAGTAGTTGTCGAGATTTCCCATCTTTATTTGAGGAACAAAAACCATGATCCAGGACAACAAACCGATCAATAGTCATATCACAGCGTATTTAGATTATTACTGTGACTTATCCGCACCTGGATTTGCTGTTTTACTAAAAGGGCAATGGGGCTGTGGGAAAACATGGTTTATCGATGATTACTGCAAAAGGCTAAAAAAAGAAAATCAAAACCAGAAATGCTTGTATGTCAGTCTTTACGGGATGACTACATTTGCTGAGATAGAGGACACCTTCTTTGAACAATTACACCCTGTTCTGTCGTCAAAGGGAATGGTCATAACAGGCAAGATTCTCAAAGGATTACTAAGAGCTTCATTAAGAATTGATTTAGACCGTGATGGAAATGATGATGACACAGTTAATTCTCAAATTCCAGAAATTAATATTCCAGAATATCTAAGAAATACCGATAAAAGCATTTTAGTATTTGATGATTTAGAACGTTGCAACATAGACATCAGTAATATATTGGGATATATCAACTACTTTGTTGAACATCAAGGGTTAAAAGTGATTATTGTTGCTAATGAAGATGAATTAATTAAAGATAGTAGATATAAAAATATAAAAGAGAAGTTAATAGGTATAACCTTGGGTGTATCCCCTGATTTTAATGGATCGTTAAATGAATTTGTCAATGCCAGTAAAAATTCAGATGTCCAGAAATTTATGTATACAAATCATAAATTGATAGAAGATTTATACCAAAAAGCAGAATATGATAATTTAAGGACTTTAAAGCAAATTATTTTAGATTTTGAAAGGATTTTTAATGATTTACCAGAGAAGGCAAAAAATAAGCAGGAGCTTCTTCAAGACATCTTGAGACTACTTATGGTTTTTTCTATTGAAATTAAACGTGGAACAATGCTGGCAACAGATATTAGCAAATTAAAACATCCTGGAGAGTTGGCTAGAGAACAATACATATCTGGCCTCCAGCAACCATCCAGTTCAGTAACCCAGGAGAATAGTGAAGAAAAAAATCCGATACTACTTGAAAAGTATCCAATGCTCAATCTACACGATCCATTTCCAAATAAAGTATGGTGGAAAACATTTTTTGATAAAGGTATCATTGATAGGGATGAACTAGAGAAATCATTCTCAAATAGTAGATATTTTCAAGATGAAAATACACCTACTTGGAAGAAACTGTGGTACTTTGAAGACCTTAATGATGATGAGTTTGATAAGTTATTAAAGAAGGTTGAATCAGAATATGCTGATAGAAAATTTATGGAACTTGGGGTGATTAAGCATGTCACGGGGCTTTTCTTAAAGTTTTCTGATGTTGAACTCTATTATAAAAGTAAAGAAGATATTCTAAATGAGGCAAAGCTTTATATTGATCATTTGAAAGATAATAAGCCAAGAGAGATTATAAATGTATATATTTCTTCAATACAATATAATTTTATTGAATACACACTTCAAAGCTATGATAGACTTGGTTATCAGGGGAAAGAACTTAATGAATTTCAAGAATTCTGTTCTTACATTGATAAAGCCCGCGAGTTAGTAAGGGATGAGAGTATGCCTAGTGCTGCTCAAGAATTACTTGATATAATGCAGAATGATGTGTGGAAATTTTATGGTATGATTTGCTCAGATAGTTCGCAGAATCGGGATGTGTTGGAGAGATATTATGAAATTCCTATATTAAAATACATAAAACCAGCCGAATTTGTGGAAAAACTTTTCTCCATGAAGAATGAAGACCAAAAACATGCTCTTTGGGTGCTACCCGAACGATATAAATCCGATTATATTAATGAAAAAGTGATTGAAGAATTGGAGTGGCTTAAATCTGTTCGGAATCTCTTGAGTGACGAAGCTAGTCGCAGGAAAAGCAAGCTGAGTGGATATCGCTTAGAATCACTGATTAAAGAGAATTTGAATGAAGCGATCCAAAAGCTTGAAGCAACAGGATCGCGATCGCAAATTAATCTTTGATTGTTCAGGGTTATCTCCCTACCCCAAAAACAACTTATAAGCCAAATTATTACTCTCATCCCAATAGCGATAACCCAACGTATCCAAAAATCCCTGCCACTCTTTCATCTCATCGGGCGGTACTTGAATTCCCACTACAATTCGCCCATAATCAGCCCCATTATTCCGATAGTGAAATACACTAATATTCCAATTCGGACTCATACAACCCACAAATTTCATTAATGCACCGGGACGTTCCGGAAATTCAAAGCGGTAAAATAATTCGTGATGGGCTAGAGTGGAACGTCCGCCAACCATGTGTCGCAAATGTAATTTAGTTAATTCGTCATCGGTTAAATCTAATGTTTTAAACCCACAACTTTCAAAACTTTGAGCTAATTTGACAGCATCAGCCCGGTTTTGAATTTGTACGCCGATAAAAATATGGGCTTCTTTTTCATCAGCAATCCGATAACTAAATTCCGTCAGATTCCGTTTACCCAAACAGTTACAAAACTTCCGCAAACTTCCAGGTTGTTCGGGAATAGTTACCGCAAAAATCGCCTCCCGACGTTCGCCAAATTCTGCCCTTTCTGCTACAAACCGGAGGCGGTCAAAATTCATATTCGCACCGCAAGCCACCGCCACTAAAGTTTGTCCCGTAATTTGTTCTCTTTCCACATAAGCTTTCGCAGCAGCTATTGCTAAAGCCCCCGCTGGTTCTAAAATGGAGCGGGTATCTTCAAATACATCTTTAATTGCCGCACAAGTATCATCAGTATCCACTAAAATAATTTCATCTACATATTCCTGACAGAGACGAAAAGTTTCTTCCCCCACTTCCCGCACCGCTACCCCATCAGCAAATAATCCCACCTGAGACAAACGGACTCGTTTTCCTACTTTGAGAGATTGATTCATGGCATCGGCATCCACAGGTTCAACCCCAATAATCTTAATTTCCGGACGCAATCTTTTTACATAAGCCCCAATTCCAGAAATCAATCCACCACCACCAATTGCTACAAAAATAGCATGGATTGGTTGCTGATATTGGCGCAAAATTTCCATGCCAATTGTCCCTTGTCCCGCAATCACATCCGGGTCATCAAAAGGATGAATAAATGTTAATCCTTTTTCCGCTTCTAATTGACGAGCAAAAGCATAAGCATCATCATAAGTATCGCCATGTAATATTACCTCTCCTCCCCGTGCTTTTACCGCATCCACTTTAACTTGAGGCGTAGTAATCGGCATGACAATGATTGCTTTAGTGCCCAATTTTTTCGCACCGAGAGCAACACCTTGGGCATGATTTCCCGCAGATGCAGCAATGACACCTTGGGCTAGCAAATCTGGCGGTAATTGCGCCATTTTATTGTACGCACCCCGCAGTTTGAAGGAGAAGACGGATTGCATATCCTCTCGTTTAAGGAGGAGTTTGTTATTGAGTCGGGCGGAGAGGTTAGGGGCGTATTCCAGGGGGGATTCTTGGGCTACGTCGTAGACGCGGGCGGTGAGGATTTGTACTAGGTAGTCGCAGAGCATGGGAGTTATGGGGGTGATAGATGCTGGGTGTGGAGATAATTTTACTCTACTGGGGGGGTGAGAGTGCGATCGCTGTGCTAACCTGAAGGAGAAGCCCTCATCTAGGCTATTGCATCGTAATTGTTCTCTAAACCGTTTGTTTAACCTCCTTATGGCTGAAACTTACTACTTTGTTAAAGATTTAATTAATGACTTAGAGAGAGGGAGAATTAGAATTCCTTCTTTTCAAAGAGGTTTTGTCTGGAATCTCGAACAAGTTTCATATTTTATAGATAGTATATAGAAAACTTCTGGACAAAGCAGAATATCTATCACAGTGATAGATACCCATGAGTAAATAAAACATGGTTGAAATATAGGACATTATCAAGTTTTTCTATCTGTTGTCTATGTTGTAGAATCGTAGGAAGCGCGCTCGCAAATCATGAAAAAGCTTTTGAAATTTATGATTCTCCCACTATCGCCAAAATTTGCTGATACAGAGCTTGAGAAACTCTAAACTCGGATCTAGCAATGAGGTAATCTATTAAAGGTTGAACTGTAGGAATAAGCGATCGCTGTTTAGCTTCCACTAACACTCCCAGCAAGCCAGTAATTCGGATACCCAGACGGTTGGCTTCCGCCCTACCACGACGCTCATCAATTAGTAACAAATCAGTATTAATTTCCAGCGCTAGAGCGATTGCTTCGGATTCACCTAGATCGAGTTGTGCTTGATTTTGTAATTGCTCAACCATGGTGAGATTGCTAGAAGCTCGAACCTCAATCCATTGAAAAGTCTGTACTTCAAGAGTTCCAGGAACAGGCGGATCTACAGTCAATTCTTGATAAACGGCAGTGGGAATGAGGATGTGTTCGTAAAGCTGTTGAAGCAAATGAATATGCCCAATTCCTGCCAGATTCGTCAAGACAGAAGTATCACTAATTACTATCACAGCCGTCCCAATTCCCGCAGGTTTTTTAGATCTAGCTCAAAGTCTTCAAGCTCGTAGACGTATAGCGGTATATTGCGCTGTTTGAGCAATTCCCGGAAGGGATTAGGTGACATTCCAGCCAAGTGACTAGCGTTACCAATAGTTAACTTACCCGCTTGAAATAGCAGGATCGCAATTTCTCGCTTAAATTCGGCTGCTTCCATTTGGCAGGCACGAAGGGTTTTGTCAGAGATCAGAACACTCATATTTGAGATATGGAAACCACTACTCCTTCAAGATAACATTGGTGGCTCTGTAGTGTGGGGGCAAGGGTGCGATCCCGAAGGCTGGCGTTGCCATGGGGCTGAACCACATTTGTCATTTGCGATCGCGCTTAATGATAGATCAACGAGTTACAATGATTAATCTATCAATGTAGTCTCTAAGCTTATTGATTTGCGATCGCGCTCGATCGGCATTCAACCAGTTACGCGAATTATTTCCAATTCCCTAGACAGCAATAAAATTTGATGAAAAGTAACAGATAAGTTACCATTAAATATAATTAAGCTTTACAGTGCTGAAGCAACGAGATATATTCATAATTGTTATGATTAGTGCGATATCGCGCTTGGCGATAATTGGGGTAAAAGAGGTTGATGAGTATTCACCCCCAAAGTTGAATGTTAAGTATCGAAAAGATAAATAAATATTTGTTGCAAAAATGAGATTTTTCCACCTGTCTTCTTGGGCTTGGTCTAAGATTATAGGCATGAGACGTAACTTAGGTGTCTCCATTCCCCATCTGAGCTAGAAGGGAGGATTTAGAAATGACTGAAAAAAACTATATCATAATTTCAGCAACTATTTTTGGTCTAGTTGCTATCTTGCATTTTATCAGACTATTTACTCATTGGTCATTTCAAATTGGTGTTGTTGCTATTCCGCTTTGGGGATCTTTGTTAGGCATGTTAATCGGTGCGACATTGAGCATCTGGGCTTTTCGGATGATTTATGACTGGAAGGCGAGCCATCCGTAATAGCCCAAGTTGCTAGTTATGAATAACTGGTTACTGATAACTTGCACCTTCTCCATAATTTGAAAAACCTAACCCCCCAGCCCCCTTCCCTACAAGGGAAGGGGGAGCTGGAAATCTGGTTTTTCTTCTGGGAAAAGGGAAGAGGTAAAATTGATTATTGCAACTGATGCAATATGTGAGTTAAATTGCTAGCGGCTAACCGCTAATAGCTGATAAGCAAATTTTGCTTGTTTCCATTAGCCATTAGCAGTCTTAAGAGGATATCTTGGGTAAATCAATCGCATTATATTGTAATTTACGATTTTATTCGATCGCTGTTTAAAGAATTCATGAAATTTGATTTTTTTCAAGACTAAGGGCTTAACTTTTCTTAAATAAGCCACTAATCTCAATTTAGCTATGACATAATCGATAATATATTTTATATTCGAGAATCACTCCATGGATAAATCCATTATTCAGTTGGTTGATGAGTTGCCAACCGATAATATTACGGTGAAAGTTTTAAGCGCTATCAATTATGTAGCGCCCGGTGAATGGAAGAATTTGGTAGGGTTTGATAATAGTATTCGCACCTTGACTGGTGAAACTGATGCCAAAGTAATTCAGAAAATCCGCGATCGCGCTGTTGCATTATATCACGATCCCAATCAAGGCTACCAAGGTGCAGTCCAACTTTATCAAACTATTGATAAAGCAGATGCAGCTATGGGTACAGCAGCTTTAGCCAATAAGGTGGGTGAAAAAATCAGCTTTCTCTCTTTTTTACAGAATATCACACCCAAAGCTGATTTGACCCAAACGATTGACTTAGCCCTAAAAATTGCCGTGGAAATCATTGCTTTCTCTAAACTCTATGGCATTCCCAAACCTAACCCTCAAGAGTTTGCGAAGTCTCTCGCTAATAACTATCATGACGCATCCCTAATCAGGATGATAGCACTTGTTTGTATCGATGGTATCCTGCCTTTAGGGCCTAACTTTCTTAAGAAAATTCATGACATACTGGGTGGCATTGATACTGGCGAAATCGCTAAAAATCCTGTTTTTGTATCTATCAATAATGTTCTACCAGGTAATAGTCCATCTGATAAAGTTGGTTTTGTCAGTCAGGGATTTAACTCCGTATCGGGTTGGATGAATGACTTAGTAGCCAAGACAGGAGTAACTCCACAATCAATTTTTAATAGTCTGGGTAATTTTATCCAGATTGCTGATGATAACTTAGATTTTGTGGCAGCATTTTTGGATCAAACTACCAATTACTACGAACATACTGGAATTCAAACAGTCTCTCGCCATCTGATTTTCCAAGCCCATACTTTAGTCAAATCAGAAATTAAATCAGAGTCGAAAAAGGAGCGTTCAAATGATTCATCTCCTTCTGTAAAGTCAGATAAAAATAAGAAGTATGGAGTAGGGAAAACGATAGAAGTTTGGGATGAAGATGAAGAGGAGTGGTATCAGGCTACCATTGAGAAAGTCAAAGGTGATGAATATTTTGTCCACTACGTCGGTTACCCTTCATCTGATGATGAGTGGGTTGAAGAGGATGATATTCGTTTCCGCGATATTACCTCATCTGATGATAATGGATATGCTGTGGGTGACAAAGTGAAAATTTGGGATGATGATGAAGAGGAATGGTATTCTGCCACGATTGAGAAAATCAAAAAGCACAAATATTTGATTCATTACATTGGTTACGGCTCTTCTGATGATGAATGGGTTGATATTGATGATATTTCGTAACTTATATCAACTCCATTAAGATTGTTTGTAGTAGGCATTTTAGTGCATTCTTTTCCTGTGTTTACAAGCACTTTAGTGCTTACTACAAACTTATTAGATACCCGACTTATTAGAGAAGTCAGGTATCTATGGATATAAAATTATCTAGTTAAAAATAACTGAGAAATGCTAGGTTTAATCACTTTCCCCATCGCATTGCGAGGTAACTCTTCCACAGTCATAATTTGAGTGGGAACCTTGTAGGTGGCTAGTCTTTCTTTTGCCCAACTTCTCAAAGTTTCTAAACTCAAATTACTTCCCGATTGCAATATTAAAGCCGCACTAACTATTTCGCCCCATTCTGAATCAGCAACTCCAACTACAGCACATTCTTGAATATGGGGATGAGTGCGCAATACTTCTTCAATTTCTAAAGCGGAAACTTTATAACCTCCAGTTTTAATAATATCCACACTCATCCTCCCCAGGATGCGATAATTATCGTTTTCCACCACAGCAAAATCACCTGTACAAAACCAACCATCGCGGAAAGCTTTGGCGGTTGCTTCTGGTTTTTGCCAATATTCTAGAAATACGCCTGGGCTTTTTACTTGGATTTCTCCTGATGTTCCCGGAGATACAACATTTCCCCTTTCATCTACTAACTGAATTTCCACTTCAGGCAAAGGTTTACCCACATATCCTGCCAACCTTTCACCATGTAAAGGGTTAGATAAAGCCATGCCTATTTCCGTCATACCATAGCGCTCCAGGAGAAAATGTCCGCTGATATTTCGCCATTTTTCTAATACTTGTACGGGTAAGGCAGCGGAGCCGGAAACCATGAGACGCATTTTCGCACAGCCAGCGGACATCTTTTTTTGGGTATCTTTATCTGCGGCTTCCCAAGCGGCAATTAGCTTAACATAAATTGTGGGGACTGCCATAAATAGCGTTAAGTTACCTTCAATAATTCGCTGCCAAACTATTTGGGCATCGAATTTAGTTAACATCTCGCACTGAGCGCCAATCCACAAAGCGCAAGATAGTACATTAATAATTCCATGAATATGATGAAGTGGTAAAAAGTGCAAAATGGAATCTTCCGATTTCCATTCCCAAGCTGAAATCAAGCTAGTAATTTGAGCTTGAATATTTTGATGAGTTGTCACTACTCCTTTTGGTTTCCCAGTTGTGCCGCTAGTGTAAATAATTAATCCTCGTCTCGCGATATCTATTTCTGGGAGTAAACTAACTGTTTCAGGGAGATTTTCTGAAGTAAGAATAAATCGTAAATTTCGCTCTTGGGCAATTTGACGTAATAAGGCTTCAAAATTAGGATGAGCAACGATAATTGATGCACCTGAGTCGGCGATTACATAGTCTAATTCAGGTTTTGGGTGCGAAATACATAAGGGTACAGCGATGCCACCAGCACGCCAAATTCCCCATTGTGTGGCGACATATTGAAATCCTGAAGGAATGAGAAAGGCAACTCGTTGCTCTTGTAAATCTTTGGTGTTATTGAGAAGATTGGTAGCAATTTTGGCTGAAGTTTGGAGTAAATATTGATAGGAGAAGGAGCCTTCAGTTGTGGCGATTGCAATTTTATTGCCATGTTGTTGCGATCTATCAATTAAGGGAAGATTCATGTTATTTCCTGAATTTATTTTAGTGATAGTACTTGCACCAAGTTTTTATATGTAGGGTGTGTTAGCTTGGCTAACGCACCATTACAACTACAGGTGATATAGAGGAATAAGTCATCTGATATTATAGCCGATGAAATTACTGTAAAATCTCAGTTATTCTCTGCTGCGTCATCAGCAATTATTTTGAGTGCTTCCTCAATAATTTCCTGACAACCGTAGTTTGGTTGAGATGAATCTCTTGGCTCAATTGGGCGAAAAACATTTAACTTATGCTTGGGATGGATCATTTTTTGGATTCGCTCTTCAGGGATATCAATTTTTTCCTCAAACATTAATTCCGCACCATCTTCTAACTCATCGTGGATAACATTCAAGTCTCGCAAACCACGATAGCACCATGATACTTGCTGATTTTTGGGATTGAGGTATGAATCTTCACCTTCTCTGCCAAACTCTTGGGCTTTCTCAAAGGCTTCGTCAGGGGAATCGGCACGAATCAGAATGATATTAACATGAACCACATTCTGGGATTCGCCCTCAATTTTGCATTCCATCACGATTTCCGCAATATACCATTTTGCATCTTTGGGAATATATG
This sequence comes from Cyanobacteria bacterium UBA11153, assembly GCA_003511885.1. Classification (GTDB taxonomy): domain Bacteria; phylum Cyanobacteriota; class Cyanobacteriia; order Cyanobacteriales; family Coleofasciculaceae; genus Limnofasciculus. The sequence continues at coordinate 12,501 of DOIX01000122.1, read as the reverse complement.
CCATTTTATTTGCCTCTTTCATTAAGCTGGTTTCCGTCTCAATTCGATTGTGAAGATGGGGAATGGGATAGGATTTTGAGCGATTTAATATTTTTGACAATATCCAGTTTCAATCTTCCACAGCTTATTTAAAAGTAGCCTCTTGACAGGACATCTTTTTCATCGCTTCCATTTAAGCTAAAAATATTATGATGAGATTTTAATTTATCCACCTGGTTACGGGATTCGTCCCGATTGTAATAAGGTGATGGTTTGACATTTCCTGCCTTTTCGATAGCATCTTGGATTTCATCTTTTACTTTATCTTCGGCTAGTAAATAAGCAGTTTCTAATGCTTCTATAGCAACAGTTTTTGCTCTATCTAAATCAAAATAATTATCCATTTTATCTATGGAAACAAAATGTAATATATCTTCTTTAATTATTTTGCCATAACGATTTAAGAAACTTCTTTCTTGACGCATATCTAAATTTATTCCCAAGACTCGATGAGCTACTTCCGCTACTAACTCACCGTTAAAAAAAGGAGTATCTCGAATATTTGATTCTCTGCCGACAACAAATATCATTCTACTTTCAGCCTTACATATCCGTAAAAGCTCTTGTAAAGTAGATGCTATATCTAAGCAATATTGAATTACCGTTATAAATCTATTACTTCTATGCTTACGATTTGAACCAAACTCGGATTTGGCTACTTCTAAAAGGTTCCAGTTTAGTGCCTCAGTAGAAGTGCGATACTGCTGATGATAATTAAATACATTGATATAGGGGGGAGATGTAATAACAAGATTTACGCTATAGTTTTGTAATGGCACATTTCTTGCATCGACATTATAGACATTTATTGGCTTTTCACTATAGGGCAATTTTTGCACAAAATCAGTTATAAGTTCGGCAATATGGAAAATCCTTCTGTGGGTAACTTCCTTGTTGGAGAGATCGAGCATAATTACTAATGCTTGATTTAGTATATTAATAAAAATATCTTCATCATTTACATTTAATGCCAGTGCTATAACTTTATCTATTAGATCGTTTGGAGTAATTGCTTTGGGTATTTTTTGGAATAGAGGCATCGTATCATACATCTCTATCTTTAGTCGATTAAGAAAACTCTTGGTATATCTCTCACGCTCTTTCTGGAAAAGATTGATAAATCGATAAATGCTAGCAAGGGTAAAAGCGGCTGGGTTGATATCTGTTCCATAAGCTTCTATTCCACATCTTCCCGCCTCATACAAAACCGTTCCACTGCCTAAGAATGGGTCAAAAACAACACTATTTTTATCTGCATATTTATCCAGTAGTGCTTCAATAAACTGCGGGGAGAATTGACCTTTCCAAGGAAGTGGATTAGTACGTGTTTTATCTTCAATATCTAATATATTTTGATTAATTTCTTGTCTGTTAATAGGAGTTTCCCTAAAAACACCGGATAATAAAACCATTATCAATCCTCACGGGATAAAGAGATAAACTGCATTTTTACCATAACTGGGTGGGATCTTTAGTCTGTTTGGTGCGATGCCTGGGTTGGGCGAAGCGATCGCTCTATAAGCTTAATACATTCTCTGGAGCGATCGCAATTACAGCATACTCGAAGAGGCTACGCCAAGGCATTCCAGTATGCTCTCTAACTTGTGGAGGATGAAAGGCGAGAACAATGCGCTCTTTTGGTACTCCAGCAGCGACAAGTTCATTGGTGATACCATCTTCAATTCCATCATAGTGAATCCAAATTTTGTCGTTGCGGATTTCGGCATGGAAAAGACAGGCATAAACTCGTCTGTTATTTTCCCACTAGTGAATTATTATCAAGATGCAGCGACAAACGAAAGAGCAATGTTGTTGTATTTGACTTGATTATTTATAGAAATTATGAATAACGGGATAGCAGTTAATTTTGTATCCCTCTTTCCGCAGATGGTAATGTAATACGTGATGATTACGCTATTGAGGTAGCAATAAAATCACCAAAATCGCATTATTCTCAGTAAAAATACTGATGTTCGGTCAAGATCGACGTATTACTTGACATGCTACAAACCGAAGTGCGGAATGTGGGTTGTATATATCGTAGTGCGAGCATCTTGCTCGCTGGAGTTTTGATCGCAAATCTTGTAGGTTGGGTTGACAAAAGAAAACCCAACCATAATTTTCACTATACTACGCAGTTTCTTTTTCTTTAAGATCCTCCTTCGGCGGATTAGGCGGACACCAAAATAGGTTTTTACTAGATACTCCCAAAGATTCCAGCATTCCCCGCATAATCTCTGTGCAGTACATCCAATGACCTAAATCCGCATACATTTTATCGGGATTGAATTCTAAATTGTAATGAATTACATGAGGAATATCGGCAAATTCGTCGGAAGATTGCAGAGAAATAAGTAAAATCCGGAATGGTTTTCCCTGACATTTTACTTCTAGTTTATTTACTAAATCTAGCAGATAACCGCGATTTGTCCCACCTGTACGAATAAAGAGTACTTCATCGCAATGTTTTAGGGTATATAGGAAGCGTTGGGAACGTGCTGTGTAACGGGTGCGCATTCTTTCATATATGGGAAACATATTATGGACGGGATCTTCGTCATCCTCCACTTCATGGGCGAAAGATAAACCACTCCATTTGCGATGATATATCCTTTTTTCCTCGGCATTGTAATGGAGTAAATGGGGATTCCACATATCAGTAAAATTGTTGGCAATGATATCTGCTACATCTCCAAGATTGGTTGTTCTGGTTAAATCGAAGGGAAAGGCTGGGCCGTCATACTGCATTTTATACAGTAGCATTCGCGCTGCACAACGATCGCCTAAAGGTAGAATGGCGACGCGGCTAATTTCTGATAATTTGCATTTGTATTGGAAAAGTACTGATGATTTTGGTTGCATTTTGACTCGACTTTCCAAGCCATCTTTGCTAATCATCATGGTGGTAAATGGTGTGTCAGGATTCAGAGGATCTTCATAGACACCAGAGGGCATTTCTTGGAGTGCTTTTCTTACCTCTTTCCACATGGGATGGATGTTGTATTCGTTGTTCGATTCGTTAACAATGCGGAGGGCAGTATCGCTTTCTTTGAGTAGTCCCAAATTCCCATCATAGAATAACATTTGGGATACTTTTGGGGCAAATAGATGGAATGTTGGGCGATATTCAATGTCTGTATTGGGGGGAATATCTACGGTAGTTTCGATTGTGCCATCTTCTTTTACGGCAAAGGAAGGAAGCATCCCTGATGATGGATTTTTGGCGATATAAATACCAGACATTAATCTGGCTTGGCTTTGAATTGCTGTTTGGACTTCTTGCCAATAGGGTGCAATTGTGTAAGTATTTTTGGATGTATTGATTATTCGTAAGGTTTTCTCTTCTTTGCAGGTAAACAGATGGAATCCCCAATTATCGCGGTAGATGGGTATTTCCTGTTTCTTAGTCAGGAGTTCTTTTTCTTTCTGTAATTTATCTTTGTCTATGTCAAAAAGATTGAGGTTAATCGCCTCATACATCAATTTATGTCCGAAGCTATTCGGGTGGGCAAAATCGAAGGATATACCTGGTTTCCACTTTCCCATTCCGTCATCTAAAGCACCAAGCCAATCTAGCATTGGGACATCCCAATTTACCATCCGATTATGGGTATCTTTCAATAGCAAATTATGTTCGTACTTATAATCACCGTGAGGATATAGCCCTCCTAAAATGGGAATAGATCCCAATTCTTTGGTCATTTTGATCAGTTGTTGCAATCCACTTTCAAAACGCCGTTGTACTGCCTTTCTTTGGTGGTGAGGGCAGTAAGCTAATCCTTCATTTCCCAGAGAAAGGGAAATAATTACCATATCCGGTTGTTGAGGTGCGACAACTAAGGGAAATCTGTCAATAGTAGTGCTGACATTTGCGCCTAATTCTGAGACATTGATGATTTGATGTCCGTATTTTTGATTTAATACTTCTTCTAAATGCCCAGCCCAACCTTTTAATAACCAGGCACTACATCCTAGGGCAACAGAAGAACCAATTACGACAATTTTTAGACTTTTTTCCCCTTGAGGTAGGGGAATTTTAGGCATATATTCTTTAAAATATCCATAAGGACAAGGTTGGATATGACCGTAAGAGCCATCATCTACAATAATAGTGGAGTCTTGATATTTACATTCGATAGGTATCCAACGATTTGTCCCCCAACCTTCCCATTCCACCCAGCCATCTGGACGAATTAAGAGATATTTATATTCTACTGCTTCGTAGTTGTGGGAGTCTGATGAGGAGGGAATATTAATATCTGCCCACCATAAAGGATAGCTATTCTTATTTGTACTGAGACGTACTGCTTTATTAAAATCCCATCCCCCTAATTCTGGAGTTGAACCAACTATGCCGATAGAGTATCCTGGTTGGGTGTGTGCGATTACTTGAAAACGATACATATATGTCTCTTCTCTCTTTAAAGATAGACGATGCTAGACAGAAAGGTAAGGTTGGATCGTGGAACCTTATATCATATCAAAAGATAACTTGACTCGATCGCTCCATAAACCAGAGGTAGCCGTAGTGACAAAAGTCTATTGACGAAGAGTGCGATTGACTTCGGTAGGAGCGAAGCCAATCCCATTGGCAAAGCTTTCGTGACGGTATCATATCTCACCTTTAAAGTCTGTGTCCCAGATAACCTTGTTTCCTGAAAACGCTATTATATCCAGTCTGTTTCTATCAGTAGCATCAAGAGAGGGAGACGCATTTGGAGAGAAAATGTTGGGTTTATCGCAGGATTTATTCTCCGAATGATTCTCCCCTACAAAACGGATGCCACCGGATAAGATATTATTTGCTATCTTGGGTAATGTAAACTAAGGTTCCTCAAATTCAAGCCTGAAAAATTACCGAAAGATTATTTGCTGGCATATTCACAGTCTTAACAAATGAAAGATTTCGATCTCCTGCCACTTCTACCACCTCATCAAGATTCCGCACGCCCCACTCTGGATTTTGCATTCGCAAACTGCGATCGAAAGCCTCATTACTAGGTGCAGTATGTTTACCATTAATTTTAAAAGGTCCGTAAAGATATAATATCCCACCTTTTGGTAAAATTCTCTTAGCACCTGCCATCAATCCCAGACAAGCGGAGAAAGGAGAAATATGAATCATATTAATATTAACTATTGCCCTAATTGGATTCTCAATTAAATCCAAACCTGATAAAGATTCTGGTAATTGTGCCTTTTCCACTGCCCAAATTGAATCCCTGACATCAATTGCGATCGCAGAATGCAAGTTTTCCGCCGGATGGCATTCCCGCCAAGCCGCAATACTCTCTCGGGCCAGAGGATTGGGATCCGATGGAATCCATTGGCGAGGATAGAGTCGAGGGGCAAAAAAAACTGCGTGTTCTCCTGTACCGCTGGATATCTCTAAAATTGTGCCAGTTGGCGGTAAAAATTGCCAGAGAACATCCAAAATTGGTTCTCGATTGCGTAGGGTGGCAGGGGCATACTGTCTGGCATCTGGAGACTCTGACATATTTGATTTGCGATCGCACATACATATATTTATCTCTTCCACTCAAGTATAGTTAAAATGTTGTCAGGATTGCCTCCTTGTCTTTTTGCTTGGCTGGCATCAATCCCAATAAATCAGCCTAGTCAGTATCAATGAACTGAACTTTTCCGTAGCTTCGAGCCAAGAATTGACCATAAACTGTCCTATTTTTCAGAAAAAATAGTAAACCGATGAGTAACAATAATTTAAAATCAGATCTAGGTATCGATTATTCAAAATTACAGATGCTTCTCAAAGAAGGAAGATGGGAAGAAGCAGATTACGAGACATATATAGTTATGTTAAAAGTAGTTAATCGGAGAGAATGAGATTGGATCAGACCAGATGAAATGAAGAGTTTTCCTGGCACAGAACTTATAATGATCAATAAATTATGGACAAATTATAGCCACGGTAAATTTGGATTTAGCATTCAGAAAAAGATATATGAAAGTATTCTTAACGCCTTTCAAGATATGACGAAAAATAGGGAAGCCGAATCTATAGCAGTGGACAGTTGA
>DOIX01000122.1:0-6202 GCA_003511885.1 Cyanobacteria bacterium UBA11153 | reverse complement strand
TTCCGCTTCTCTTCATGATGTTATTGATGTCTTAACCGATGTGGCGGTTGCTATACAACAGTCCAACAGCCACAACTATTTGCCAATGAATCTATTGAATTTGTTAAACGTGTGGGATGGCAAGTGGATCGTTATAAAGATTTAATTCTCGATCTTAACAAAGCACCAGATGGTCACCTCCCAGGATGTTGGGCATTCCGTTTTTTTGGGTTTGGTTGGTATGTATTATCGCGTCAAGAAATATAATTGTAAGTTGCTTCGATATCGATGGAATAACGGTAATCATTCCTATCATTACTAACGCTGGATCTTTTTTTGGGGAATCACAGTTCTCACACCACCTTTACTACCAACAGCATCACCTTGATAACGGGGGATAATATGAATAGTAGCGTGCATCATATTTTGACCAGCAGCCCTATTAATATTCATCCCGACATTAAACCCATCTGGACTAAATTTTTTAGTTAAAATTTCCTGGACTTTATTCGCCATAAACCAACAAGCAGACTGTTGCTTAAACGGGAGTTCAAAATAATTAGCCACATGGCACTTGGGAACAATCAAAGTATGTCCTTTGCTAACAGGATAATTATCCAACATGGCATAAGCTGTAGCTGACTCTGTGAGTAATGTTATATTCTTCTGAGGATTACAGAATACGCATTTATTGGCTGAATGTCTGAGATGATTGTAATGAACATATTCATATATTTCACAGTAGTCATCCAAGTGCATTGACTGAAAGGGCAGCTTAACGATGCACTGATATGTAGGCTTTTTGTGGATATAATGTTCGCGAAAGCCTTCTTTCTTTAAATCTCGCCTCACCGCATAATAGGCTTTCCCTCCCGGCTTCAGTAAATGTGACACTTCCATCATCACATTCGCTTGTTCTTCAGGAAACAAAACATTCAAAACATAAAAACAGATAATAGTATCGAATTTTGCCTCTGGATATTCCGGGAAATAATAAGGATCGTAACCTGTAATATCGAATCCTTGTGCCTGTAATAATTTAACATCGTTACCAAAACCACAGCCAAAGTCGAGGATTTTGCCTTGGAGTAAATTTTTATCTAATAAGACTTTCGCAGGAAATGATAGGGATACTCTTTCTATAGCTGTGAGATAGCTGAATTTATTTTTGAGTCTTTTCATGTAAATAGATATATGTCATTATCGGTCTATGTATTTATCTTATTTTATCCATATCTAACGTAAGTGGCTAGTTACAAATCTTGTCGATTAGATCCCCCTAACCCCTCTTCAAAAGGGCTGAACTTTCAAGAAAAGTCCTTCTTCCTAAAGGGGATTAAGGGGGATCGAAAACGCTTCATCTTATCACTAGCAACTTGAGTTAAGCTGCGGCGCATCTTAATTGGATATTAAATTTGTCGAAAGGGTTGTGGGGTGTGGGTTTGCAGGTTTGGGGATATACAAATTAAATGTGTAGCAGCTTATCTATGGTAACTTAACCGATTCCTTTCCCTAATTCATCGGACAAATTTTGCCACAGATTCGATTGCGGGTGGTAACTCCGTTGAACTGATAACTTGTACGCCTTCCCACAAGCCTGTAAAAGTTAGGTTTTTTTGCGATCGCTATAACGAAAAATCAATACTTCCAGTGTAACGGTGAGAAACTCTACCTAACCAAGTCCCTTTCCTGCTATATTGCGATCGGCTTCGCCGGAGCGCCAGCTATCGCAGTTTTCTGTGTTAGCACATTTTCAATTCCTCAAACCCTAGTCCCCAGCCCCTAGTCCCCAGTCCCTACTTCCATTCCCTAGCTAGTCCCCCATCGACTCTTTTATATAAGATATCCTTCGCTATTATCTATCTTGGTTTTAATATTTCAATCTCACAAAACTTAACAAACTTAGATCGAGCTATTTTACTACACTTTTGAGAACGATTTTGCGTTATTTGAGGGCTGTGTTATAATTTAATAGTGGGGCTTATCTTGCCATTTTTTGGTCATCGTTGCCAGAAACCCTTGAAATATCGTTGAAAAATCGCCCAAATTTTATTTTGTCGTGGTAAAAAAACATCTAGATCGACATGTACTTGTGTTAAAAAAGCCCAAAACTACTCACTAAGTAATGAAGTTGTGTGAAGAAATAGAAGTGTAATTTGACAAAAAGGGCAAAATGTGAATTATGTCTCCGTCAGGGTTACAGCGCTTCCCACCTTGATGGGGTAAACTTAATTAGGGCTTGCTGCCTAAAATAGACCGTTTATTAGCCCCAACCCACATGACAGGAAATACTAACAGAGAAAATCCGATCGCAATTGCCCAACAATTTACCTCAGAGGATAGGATTAGCAGGATTCAACCCTTTGGCAGTGGCAATATTAATGACACCTTTCTAGTCACATTAGATTCCCCACAGGAAAGGCACTTTATCCTGCAAAAGATTAACACCCAGGTATTTCGTCAACCCCAACTAGTCATGGAAAATATATCTACCGTGACTCAACATATTTCTCATCGCTTACAAAATACCAATCTCAATCGCCATTGGAAAGTACTCGCAGTACTTGTAACTCATGACAATCGCAACTATTATCAAGATAGCAATGGCTCCTTTTGGCGGGGAATTAGTTTTATTGCAAATTCCCAATCTTTTGACATCATAAAAGATACCGAACAAGCCAAAGAAATCGGCTATAGTTTAGGTACATTCCATAACCTCATCAGCGATTTATCTCCAGCAAAACTTGCCGATACTTTACCAGGATTCCACATTACCCCACTTTACCTGGAACAATATCATAAAGTTCTGGGAAAGACAAATCCACCCCAATCTACGGAAGTAAAATATTGTTTAGACTTTATTTGCGATCGCTCTTCGGGCACTCAGTGCCATCGCGCCCCACTCTCTCATATCCTGGAAACCGCCAAAGCTGAAGGAAAATTACCCCTTCGCCTCATGCACGGCGATCCTAAAATCAACAATGTTTTATTCGATATAACAACTAACCAGGCTATCAGCATCATTGACCTCGACACAGTGAAACCCGGTTTAGTACATTACGATATTGGCGACTGCTTGCGATCCGGTTGTAATCCAGTTGGTGAAGAAACTCAAGAATGGGAAAAGATACGCTTCGAGCCAGATTTATGTCAAGGAATTCTCCAAGGATATCTCTCTGTAGCCAAAGCATTTCTGACGGAAAATGACTATATCTATATATATGATGCCATTAGGCTAATTGCTTTTGAATTAGGCTTAAGATTCTTTACCGACTATTTAGCAGGGAATATCTATTTTAAGGTAAAGTATCCAGAACATAATTTGGTCAGGGCACTTGTGCAATTTAAGCTAACTGAGAGTATTGAATCTCAGGAAAAAACAATTCGTAGTATTATTAATGATTTCCAAATTTCCCCTAACTTTTGATTAGCGGCTACCCAATTAAACTCTATGCCCAAATCATCCTTCTTATATCCGCTATCCCACTTCCTATCTCTCCCATCACTCATCCCCCAAGCCAGATTCCTGTCCGACTAAGGTAAATTAATGTTACAAATTCGCCATTTAACTGTAATAAAACTTAAAACATAGTTAATGAGAAAATCAAGCGAACAAATGAACTCCTTACATCCTGTCACAGACGACATCTACAGCAGTTGACAGTTGACAATTAGTTAATGGAAATCAAACCCTTGATGAATCAAGGGTTCAAGCCTCTATTCATGAGTTGTCACCGATATGAATCAGGACTTACGCATTTTCTGAGCGTGAGCGATCCTCTCACACTACCAATAGTGGCATAAGAGTTAAGTATCTTATATATGTAGTGCGAGCATCTTGCTCGCTGGGGGTTTTGCGTAAGTCATGTGAATGGTGCCTTAGCTTCCCATAACGCACCCTACAGATAGAGGCTTTGGGTAATTCCTGACAGACATAGAGATACCCCCATCCCCCCCATCCTCCCCATCCTTCCTTTGGGAATTTTTTAGAGGACGGTGCAAGATCTGTTATATAGTTAAAAATTAAGGTTTGTAAGATTTTCTAAGATTACGGAGATTTAAACGTGGCCATTCCTTTGAAAAGCTATGCCCCGATTAGTCAAAATTATCGGGTAGCAGATTATGAAGTACCGGGCGAGGAACAACCAAAAATTTTCACAACTGAGAATGTTCTCTCTTCCGGAGACATGGGTGTACTGATCGAAGCGGCATACCGTCAGATTTTCTTCCATGCCTTCAAGTGGGATCGGGAACCATTCCTCGAATCCCAACTGCGTAACGGACAAATCACTGTGCGGGATTTCATTCGCGGATTGCTTCTCTCCAAAACCTACAAAAACAGCTTCTACGACAAAAACAGCAACTATCGCTTTGTCGAGCATTGTGTACAGCGGGTTTTGGGACGCGATGTTCATGGCGAACAAGAAAAAATCGCTTGGTCAATCGTAGTCGCTACTAAGGGTACTAAAGGCTTTGTCGATGCACTTCTCAATAGCGAAGAGTATCTGAGCGCTTTTGGCTTTGACACTGTTCCCTATCAACGCCGTCGCGTACTGCACAGCCGCAGTAAAGGTGATATACCCTTCAATATTAAATCTCCCCGCTACGATGCTTATCATCGTGGGATTCTGGGCTTCCCCCAAATCATCTGGCAAAACGAAGTTCGTACCTTTGTTCCCCAAGACAAGCAAGCAAAAGCTGGAGATCCCAGTCTCTTCCTCAATATGGCTGTGGCAATTTCTCCCCAAGGAAATCCGGTTCCTCGCGTATCAGCCGCAAACCTGGATTACCAAGCACTTGTCCCTCGTCGGCGTTAATTTCGCCTAAGTACGGTTAGGAGTTTACTAAAAGCTGGAGGGAGAGGGGCTACTACCTCAATCCATTCTTCAGATTTGTTGCCCGTCGTCTCTTCTCCCAAGTTGGGAGGGAGATGACGGGCAATTGCGTTGGGATGAATAGGGCTATCTAGGTTAGTAGTAGGTACTTCAGTACCTTCAGCGCTCAAGCCCTTACTACTAACTTGTGGATGAGGATGCTGCAACCGGAGTCGCCATGCGTGGAGGGCTTGACCTGGAAGGTTGACACCGATATGAGATGATGAACTATAAACTGGATCCCCGACGATGGGATGTCCGATATAAGCCGAGTGAACGCGAATTTGGTGAGTTCTTCCAGTTTCTAGCTGAAAGTGGATGAGGGTATAGTTGCCCAATCTTTCTACTATTTGCCAGTGAGTTACTGCTATTCGTCCCCCTTTTTCGACAGGTACGACTGCCATTTTTTTTCGGTGGATGGGATGTCTGCCAATGGGTTGGTTAATTGTGCCGCTGGTTGTGGATGGGTTACCGTGGACAATACCGAGGTATTCCCGACGGGCAGTTTTGGCTTTGAGTTGGGCTTGGAGATGTTGGTGGGCATAGTCAGTTTTAGCGATCGCGATCGCGCCACTGGTATCTTTATCTAAACGATGGACAATTCCGGGACGCTGGACTCCGCCAATTCCTGTTAAGTTGGGACAATGGGCGAGAATGGCATTAACTAGGGTGCCATTTTCATGTCCGGGTGCGGGATGGACGACTAAACCTGCTGGTTTATTAACGATCAGAATATCGTCATCTTCATAAAGGATCTCCAGGGGAATGGTTTCCGGTTGTATGTCTAGGGGTTTTGCTGCGGGAATGGTGAGGAAAATGCGATCGCCTGTTTGGAGGATGGTTTTTTTGCAGGTGCAGACTTTATCATTAATCTGGACATTGCTTTGTTCAATTAGTTTTTGAATTCGGGAACGGGAGATATCAGCTAATTGTTCTGCTAGATAGATATCTAGGCGTTGTCCTTTGATTTCAACTTTTAGGTTAATGTTGGTCACAATTGGTTCGGCTCGATTCCCATTTCTCTTAATTTAGCTGCTAAAAGTTGCGATCGCTGTTTTTCTTCTGCTAACATGACCTCCGCTTCCTGTACTCTGGCTTCAGCTTCTTGGACTCTGGCTTCATCTGGATACCACAATAAGTCACCAGCAACAAAAACACTATTGTTATTGGCAAACAATAGCTCTAAATTTTCTTTAATCCAGACAATTAGTTCAAATTGTTGGGTATTATCTGACATCGGTTCACCGTCGCTGTCGGGGTAGATGATTTCTGGTTTGGGTAGAGATGGGAGTTGGGTAACCATGGCGGTAATTCTCCGAGATATACCTAGGGTTTGCTGAATAAGTCTT
>DOIX01000223.1 GCA_003511885.1 Cyanobacteria bacterium UBA11153 | reverse complement strand
ATTTTTTGATCAAATCTCTTAGGTAAGAAATCGATATTACAAGCCCAATGCGTGGTAATTATAGCAACAGCCAAGGAGGTTAAGCTGCTTTGTTTCCTACAGCTTTTGCAATATCAAGGTTTACTTCCTTTTTTATGGCTTAACTACCCTGGCGGTTGCTATATATGAAAAAAGTCAAGGGAAAACATCGTTGACGATCGCGAAGCGCGAAGCCCATACACCTCTCCTCCGAACTCCGAACTCCAAACTCCGAACTCCGAACTCAGGTAGTTACAGTACTTTTAATCCCCGCTCTTCAATAACCAAAATCCCGTATACGTCATCCCTGAATCATCCGGTTGTATTAACAGAAAATGCAACCCCCCCCTCGACTCTTGACGCTCTTGATATATTCGCCCTGCCGCTGCCACTTCTGGATCCTCAAATGTTGCCACTACCCATCTATCTACTAATCCAGCCTCTAAAATTAGTCCATCAGGCATACCAGGAATATAGTTGATTGCAAAGGGTTCTACTTCAGCTAACCAACGGGCTAAAGCCATAGATTTTTTGCCCCCATAAATTGTAATTCCTGGTATAACTACAGTTGAGGCTAAACCCAAATTTACGGGTAAAAATTCCTCTGGCATCTGGAAAATGGGAATGGCGCGATCGCAAAAAGCTGCCTCCATATCTCCCGCCTCAATCGCCGCAAATCTCCAGCCATCTCCCCAGATGTTTTCTGGTAGGGGTAATGGGGGCGGTTTGTCAAGGGCGATGGGATGATAATTTTCTCCGGTATAGTTATTTTTCTGTGGGTATTGCAAGGCTTGCTCTTGTAATTTTTGCTTCAAGATTGAAGTACGTCGCGTTGCTTCTACTTTAATCCCCAATTTTTGTCCTGCTGAAGCGAGTAAATTTAGTGACTGAGGACGAAAGACTTGAATCGCCTCCGGTAATCCGGTTTGAGCTATGGCTATTTCTAACTGAGAGACTAACCATTCAACATTCACTTCTGACTGAGGAGATAATGATTGATAAATTATTTCTCCTGGCATCTGACAAAGGAGTAATTCCCATAGAATTTCTCCTTTTGAATTCCGCAGGGGGCGCTTGTAAAAATCAGCTTGCCATATTGTTTTTTGTATATTTTTTGTGGTTTTTACCATCGCTAACAACGAATAAACTGCTGCGCATTTAAACTGTATAGCACTACCAAGACACGTTAGGACGTTGTTTTAACTTCAATCCTGAATTAAGAACAACGTAGTTTGAGAATATGTCCTAACCTTAATGCGTAGCGCTATATATAGCAACCGCCACAGCGGTTGGGGCATAGAGAGATTGGTAGGGGTGTTAGCGGAGCGTGGCGTTAGCCTAGCAAGAGGGCGATAAGAAAGGCAACAAACCCTAAATATTTATATCCTCTTGCTTCACCCTTCCCTCACTATTGATACCTTAACTGCCTTGTCTATTGCTATAATACTGAATATCTCGCTGGCTTCAGTAATCTTTAACCCATCAAGCTTGATAGCTTGGATTACCTTTTGACGGAGATCGTAACTGTAGGGTTTGGGCATGGGTTTCCCTCCGGCACACCTGGAGTAAGATTAAGGTCTACTTCCATTATATGGCTCAACCGCCTTGGCGATTGCTATACAAATTAAATGCGTAGCAGCTTATCTTCAAGTTAGGGAAAAAGTAATCAAACCTTCTTCCCTGCTCCCCCTCATGCAAAATAGAGAAATTAAAAGCGTGACAGCTTAATAGCTTGCTTGTTGGTGTCTGGTTTTTTCTTGTTGCTCAGATAAGCGCACTCCTCACGCTAAATCAAAGATTATGGCGTGGGGATTCTGGCAAATTTAAGAGCTAACAACGAATAACCAATAACTAATGACTTACAACCCATATTAACAAGCACCATGCTTATGGATAACTGCCCAAATTGTCTTAAGAATGAGTTGTAAATCATAAATAACAGACCATTTTTCCTGATAAGCCAAATCCATCCGCACAATTTCTTCAAAATCCGTGACGCAGGAGCGTCCATTGGCTTGCCATTCTCCTGTGATTCCGGGCTTGATATTGAGTCTTTGCCAGTGATAAGGCTGATACTTCATTACCTCGTTTACAGTTGGGGGACGAGTGCCTACCAAACTCATGTCTCCGATGAGAACATTCCAAAATTGGGGCAACTCATCCAAGCTAGTGCGACGTAAAAAACGACCCACGCGAGTAACGCGAGGATCTTTGTCATTTTTGAAGATATACCCTTGTGCTTGATTGCTAACCAGATGTTGGAGCCGATCCGCTTTCACAATCATGGAGCGAAACTTCCAGATCCGAAAAGTTTTCCCGCCGATACCGCAGCGAAGTTGGCTGTAGAAAACCGGACCTGGATTATCCAACTGAATTGCGATCGCAATCGGCAGGGCGATCGCAGCGGTGACAGCTAACCCAACCAAGCCGCCGATAATATCAACGAAGCGTTTCAGCTTGTTCGTGGTTGAGGGATGTACTGATTGCGAGTATATTGTTCTCCGCCTTGGGCGATGGACAATCAGTGAAATCACCGAGTAGTAAGATAGGGCACTTGATGTGGTAATCACAGTTTGGAGTCGGTTGTATTACAGGTCAATAGCACGTCAGTCAGTCTTATCCATATCATATTGACCCGATTGTAGAAAAAGCTAGTACTTCACCCCCAGCTTCATTGAATCTTTAAATTTCTACCCTCTTTTGTGAAGTTTAGATGAAGTTAATGGTGCGCTCTTTTTTCTATGTTCAGAATAAAATACCGCACTCTCAGTATATTTTGGGGTACACTGTGATATTTGTCATACTAGCGTATGACGTTTTTGTGATAATTAGCTGAATATGGACAGGAATTACGTCTGAGGAGTTACATTGATAGTAGAGATGGGGAGTGAGAAGTGGGGAGTGAGACAGCCGATATCAGGAGGATTTGAGCCAATTTACCCTTTTGAGAAATATACAAGTTAACTGCGCAGCAGTTTATCGGAACTGCCACATCGGAATTAGGCAAAATAATCTCATGAATAGAGGCTTTAACCCTTGCTTCATCAACGGTTTGATTTCTATCAAAAACTGTCAACTGTCAACTGTCAACTGTCAACTCCTCGCAACCCCTAACCATTACCATGACTTACTGTCTGAATCCCAACTGCTCAAACCCCCAAAACCCAAGCGGGACAAACTTCTGTGTCACCTGTGGTACAGCATTATTGTTAAAACAACGTTATCGCGCCCTGAAACCTCTTGGGCAAGGTGGCTTTGGTAAAACTTTCCTAGCTACTGATGAAGACAAACCCTCCCATCCCCCTTGCGTCATTAAACAATTTTTACCCCAAGCCCAAGGCACTAGTACCCTGCAAAAAGCCGCTGAATTATTTGAGCGAGAAGCCATACGCCTGGATGAATTGGGTAAACATCCCCAAATTCCCGATTTACTCGCCTATTTTTCCCAAGATGGACAACAATATTTAGTCCAAGAATTTATTGAAGGACAAGATTTAGCTAAGGAATTGGCAAATCAAGGTTCCTTTAAGGAAGGACAAGTTGAATCTCTCTTGCATAATTTACTACCAGTATTACAATTTGTCCACGAGCATCAAGTTATTCATCGCGATATTAAACCAGAAAATATTATCCGAAGAAAGAAGGATAATCAATTGTTTATCGTTGATTTTGGTGCAGCCAAAGCAGTGACAGGTGCAGGCTCCTGTCAAACGGGAACTGTCATCGGTTCGATGGGCTTTGTTGCACCAGAGCAAACTATGGGAAAAGCCCTTTTTGCCAGCGATATATATAGTCTTGGTGTTACTTCCATTCATTTATTAACTGGCTTACATCCTTTTGATTTATTCGATCCTACTCAGGGGGTTTGGGTATGGCGAAAAATTTTGAAAAAACCAATTAGTAACGATCTCGCCGCCATCCTCGATAAAATGTTACAAAGTGCGGTTAACCTTCGCTACCAATCTGCTACTGAAATCTTAAAAGATTTACAACCTAAAGTGTCGCCAAATTCCCTTAAACAACCAAAACTTATGACCCCTGTCAATCCTCAAATATCCCCAAAACCTGCCCAACAGCAAAAACCAGCTCCCCCGACTCCATCTCCCCGAAAACCTCAGCCAACTCTTCCCAGTTATGGCGGGAGTATCGATGAAGAATTAGCTGCACTAAAATCAGAAATTCTCGGTATACCTACACCCAAAAATCAGATGCCCCAACCAGGATCTCAGAAACCTAATCTTTCTCCGCCAACCAAACCTAAAAGTGCTATAGATAAAGATATCGATAGGGAGTTGGAAGAGTTAAAATCCCAATTTGGTGGAGGTAATTATTAATGATGGGGAGTGGAGAATGAAATAGCGGAAACAAGCTGGGTATAGCAGTTGATAGTTGATAGTTGATAGTGGATAGTTGACAACTGATAGTGAATAGTCCTCTTCTGTCACTCTCCGAAAACATTTGCCATTTATGAATTCTGGAGCTTTTATATATTTATTATGCGATCGCAAGCTTTTTTCTTCCTAGAAAATCCTGAGAGGAGCAAAATTGCCAAAATTAGATTATCGAACTCTGTATCCCTTATTCTAGACTATTTCCAGGAAGTTCTAATAATAGCAAAAACCGGAGAGTGACAGAAGAGGGATAGTTGGTACAAAATCAATATTTTAAATTATCAACTATCAAATATTAAGAGTAATATCTAACTGTAAATTCTCAACTGTTAAATACTCTATTCATGACATTATTTATGTCTGAACAGATGTGGATCTTCTGATAAGGGTTAATAGTTATGACTGATAAAAATAAGCTAATTATAGGAACAGCCAAAGCGGTTAATACGTTCTCAATTCCTGAAACCATTGATTTTACTCCCTTCTTCCCTAGCTTCCTCGCTATAATATCTTACTTTAGCAACAAAAAACTAAAGATCAAATAAAAACAAATAACCAATTACAAATAACTAAATCATGAAAAATGTTGTCATAATCGGATGCGGTATTATTGGTGCAGCAATTGCCTACCGACTTAGCAAAACAAAAGATCTTAAAATTACTGTCATAGACCAAAATCCACCCGCACAAGGTTCTACAGGTGCAGCATTGGGAGTATTAATGGGTGTAATTAGTCAAAAAAGTAAAGGTAGAGCGTGGCAATTACGGGAAGCCAGTATGCGGTGCTATGAAATATTAATTCCAGAATTAGAAGCAATTACAGGACTAACAATTCCTTTCAATTGTCAAGGTATTTTAATGTTGCGTTTGGCTGATGACAACTTAGAATCATGGGAAAAACTGCTAAAAATCCGTAATTCACAAAGCTGGGATTTAGAACTTTGGGATAGAGATAAACTCAAAACTAAATGTCCCCAATTAAATAATGACAATGACGAAATTATTGGTGCAGTTTATTCTCCTCAAGATAGACAATTAGATCCTACTATCCTTACCCAAGCCTTAGTAGCCGCTGGACAAAAAAATGGGGTAACTTTCAAATTTGGGATTAGCGTAGAAGATTTCGCCTCTATTTCAGCCAAGGACAGTAATTTACAAATCTGCCACCAAATCTACACTAATGAAGCTACATTAAAAATAGATTGGTTAGTAATTGCTGCCGGAATTGGTTCAACTAAATTAGCCAATTTACTCTTAAAAAACTCTCACCATTCAACAGAATCGCTTATCATAAAACCAGTTTTAGGTCAAGCTTTGCAATTGAGACTCGAAAATATCATAGGCGATCCAGATTTCCAGCCAGTTATTACAGGAAATGATATTCATATCGTACCCCTGGGTAAAGGTAATTACTGGGTAGGAGCAACAGTTGAATTTCCTAACGAATCAGGAGAAGTCATTCCTCAAGCAGCATTATTAGAAAAAGTGAGACAAGAGGCGATCGCATTTTGCCCTGCTTTAGCTAGAGGAAGCATAGTACGGACTTGGTTTGGTAAACGTCCCCGCCCAGAAGGAAAATCTGCACCAGTTATTGAGAAATTACCTGGTTATAGTAATGTCTTACTAGCTACTGGTCATTATCGAAATGGGGTACTGTTAGCTCCTGCTACTGCTGAAGCGATCGGAATATTAATCGCCTCCTTCCCGTCTCCATCCTGAATATGTCTGAAATTAGGATATCGATCGGTTTAGTTTTCACATTTATCGACTTTCCCAAACCGATTTCTGGCTTGAGCGAGATGATTAGAGCCTTTTGTGCTTATTGATAGCCTCCGTTGTCCATTCTTTGCTATTTGTTAAATTTAGATGGATAAGAATTTAATTGAGTTATACTTAAGCAGTATGAACTTAATCAAAATAGATCCGTTATATAAGAGATTGAAACAATCTATTCCTGTTTATAATGACTCAAGACAATCTGAAAAAAAAATTACCAAAAAATCAGCTAATAAAATGTCCAACGGGAATCCAGGGACTAGATAAAATTACTGAGGGTGGATTGCCTCAATGTCGTCCTACATTAGTTTGTGGAACAGCCGGTTGTGGCAAAACTCTACTAGCAATGGAATTTTTGATCCGGGGTGTAACTCAATATTCAGAGCCGGGAGTTTTCATTGCCTTTGAAGAAACTGCTGAAGAATTAACCCAAAATGTCGCTTCCCTGGGTTGGGATTTGGAGGAACTAATCGCTACAGAAAAACTAGCGATAGATTACATTCACATTGAACCTCATGACATTGAAGAAACTGGTGAATATAATCTTGATGGGTTATTCATTCGTTTAGCCAGTGCGATTGCATCAGTCAAAGCCAAGCGAGTTGTTTTAGATACTATTGAAGTCCTATTTGCGAGTTTAGCCAACGCCTCCATTGTCCGCTCAGAATTACAGAGATTGTTTCGCTGGCTGAAAACGAAAGGTGTTACAGCAATTATCACAGGTGAAAAAGGCAATAACACCCTCACCCGCCATGGTTTAGAAGAGTACGTGTCTGATTGTGTTATCTGCTTGGATCGACGGATACAAGACGAGATTTCCACTCGACGCTTACAGATTCTCAAATACCGTGGTTCGGCTCATGGCTCGAATGAATATCCATTTTTGATTAATCAAAACGGGATTTCCATATTACCCATCACCTCGGTAAAACTGGATCATCAAGTCTGCACCGAACGGATATCAACAGGTATTAAACGTCTAGACACAATGCTAGGAGGTGAGGGATACTTCCGAGGGAGCAGCATTCTGATTACGGGCACTGCCGGAACCGGAAAAAGCAGTATCGCTGCACATTTTGCCGCTGCAACTTGCCAACGTGGCGAAAGATGCCTCTATTTAGCCTTTGAGGAAGCACCTCAGCAGATTCTCCGCAATATGCGCTCAATTAGTCTGGACTTAGAGCCATTCGTACTCAAAGGACTTTTGCAATTCCAAGCCACACGTCCTACAGCTTATAGCTTAGAAATGCACCTAGTCCAAATCCACAGTTGGATTGAGGAGTTTAAACCCACCGTTGTCATTATCGATCCGATGAGCAATCTCAATATGAGCGGTAACACCCTCCAAGCCAAAGGCTTTCTCTTCCGCCTGATTGATATGCTCAAATCCCAGCAAATCACCCTGCTCTTTACCAATTTAACGGCAGGAGGTAGTCCACTCGAACATACAGAAATGGGAGTTTCATCCTTAATGGATACCTGGCTGGAAGTCCGCACCTTGGAAAGTAATGGCGAACGAAACCGAGTCCTTTTTATTCTGAAATCTCGTGGCATGGAACACTCCCATCAGGTGCGAGAATTCCGCTTAACCAGGCAAGGGATAGAGCTAATAGACGTTTATTTAGGAAAAGGAAGTGTCCTGACAGGTGCAGCACGGGCGATTCAAGAGGCCAAAGAAAAAGCCGCTAGCTTAAAGAGCCAACAAGAGTTTGAACGGAAGCGACGGGAATTGGAACGAAAGAAGGCGATCGCACAATCCCAAATTACTGCTTTGCAGGCTCAAATTGAGACTGAGGAGGAAGAATTAGAACTGATGCGTCAGGAAGAGCAATTGCAGCAGAATGCTGTACTCCAAGACAAAATAGCCATCGCCGAGTTGCGTAAGGCAGATTGAGTTTACTTGCCCTGGGCCAATCAAGAAGAATGTTGAGGAAGTGAAAATGGAACATCACGAACAAAACGATCGCTCAGAAGAAATATGGTTATTGCGGCTCTATGTGGCTGGACAAACTCCCAAATCCCTAACTGCGTTTTCCAACCTCAAAAAGTTTTGTGAAGAATATCTGAAGGATCGATATCGAATTGAAGTTATTGACCTTATCGAAAATCCTCAACTTGCCCAGCGAGACCAAATTGTAGCTCTCCCAACTGTACTAAGACAACTCCCCCTACCTCTTAAGAAAATCATTGGCGATTTATCCAATCGGGAAAAAATATTAGTCGGACTTGATATACGGAAAACCCAGAGACAGGAAGATTGGTTAAGCGAAATTGAATAAAATCAGCATTTATGGACAATAAACAGACCAAGAATTATACAGAAATATTTGAGCAAGCGCTTGCTCAAAGAGACAATCGACATTACTACTTCCGTTTATATATAGCTGGAATGACTCCCCGCTCTCTTAGAGCTATTGAAAATATCAAGAAAATCTGTGATGATTATATTAATGGAGGTTATAGACTGGAAATCATTGATGTTTACCAACAGCCAGGACTTGGAAAAAAAGATAATATTGTGGCTGTACCTACACTAGTAAAAATACTCCCTACTCCTTTACAAAGGATTGTTGGTGATATGTCTCATACCGAAGAAATTGTCCTTGAGTTGGATCTCTTAACCTGAGCAATCGGGATATTTTGGTGATATGTCCCATACTGAAGAAATTGTTTTTGAGTTGGATCTCTTAATTCGAGCGATCGGGATATTAAGGTAGCGATATCTTAAGAATCCCCGTGTCAAGAGACCGGGGAGTGCCAAGTAAGGTAAAAGATTCCGTCAAAGGTCTGGGGAGAGCCTTCTTTAGGCTTCGCCTTCTACATAGAGAAAGAAGAGACCCATGGAAACAAACGCGCAGATTACGACTAGGGGGATCATAACTGCGGGTAAAAATGAAGCTGCGAATGCGCCTGTCATATTTCTACTTATTTCTAAACAAAGGGTACAAATCGGATATTACTGCGAAGTCTGACCCAGGATTGAGGATGTAAAGAATCTTAACAAAGAAAGAGCAGAAATTAATTTACATTAAGCTAAATAGATAGTTCATATTGAGAAGAGGTTAATCACAATGGCAATGGACGTGGTTCAACATGCAGGAGATCCGTTAGTTGGGGATCTCGCTACCCCCGTCAACTCCTCACCCTTTGTCAAGGCTTTCATCAACAATTTACCAGCCTACCGAGCAGGACTGTCGGTTTATCGCCGAGGTTTGGAAGTTGGTATGGCTCATGGATATTTCCTCTATGGTCCTTTCGCAGTACTCGGTCCGCTGCGGATGACAGACTATGGTACTACGGCTGGCTTGTTGGCATCTGTTGGCTTAGTCACAATTCTGACCATCGCTTTATCCCTCCATGGTGCTGCACGTAAAGGTAACCCCAGTGCTTGCGCTACCGTACCCGTTGCTCCGGCAGAATTTGGCACTAAGGAAGGTTGGGCTGAATTTGCTAGCGGTTTCTTTGTTGGTGGATGCAGTGGCGCTTTCTTTGCCTATCTCCTGTGCTTGACTCCCCACGTCGTACCACTCCAAACTGTTGTCAATGGCGTTTGGTCAGTTCACTAAGAGATAAGTGGTTATCCACTGGATTGACGCTCCCCAGACTAAAGTCATGGGGATTCACGCGAATTGTCTAATCGGGGGATAAATTCACTCGATTAGACAATTCGCGCTAATTGGGGACTGTCAATGACACTGAGTTCCTTTTTTCCGGTATGGGTATTCCATTGAGGGCAGACTTGGGAAATTTAATCTTTCCAGGGAATTAAGACGAATTCTTCCCAGTTTATTGCCAATTTTGCAAAGTACCGATAACACTACTAGCAGCGGGATGGTTAAGCAATGCTTCTAAAGCTGAAACACCACCCGCACTAATAGTACTCAGCACCCGTTCCATTAATGTTGGATAAGCTTCAATTTACTTAATAGCTTCCGTTGCGATCGCCATTTTACCCGCAGCAGTATCAGCTGGGTAAGACTTGTCTAACTGTTCTAGTATCCCTCTTTTGTCAGTCTCCGCAACTGAAAAATCTTTTGGATTAATGCCCCAATTCATCATATAGCCTTTATCTCCAAAAAGCCAACCCCAAATATTTTTGGTTAACTCAGGAACAGGTATTCGGTCATCCACATTACCAGGTGTAATTTTATGCATCTAAAATATCTCCGTGTTCATTAATAATTTAGTGGCATTTATTGCTGCTGTGGCTTTTTCATGGTTAATTGATTCTGTTGAAAGTGCGATTTCTCAACACTTTTCGCGATATACCGTACCGGAATCAAAGTTTCTTGAGAGGGAGTAAGTAAATTAATCTGGTTCATATCGGCTGTCGGGGTAGAGTCTTAGCTGAATATTATAAAAAGGATAACGGTTGACTCATATTAGCAGCCCATCCAAGAATTCCGGGATCCCGATGTTCGTATAATAGCTTCCCATCTCCATCAAACAGGAAAGTTCCGCCTCGCTGTGTCAGATAGGCAGGATTGGGGACGTAAGTATGCCAATTGCTCAAAACTTCTACCATATTTCGCAGTCGTAAGGTGGCTAATTCAAAAGGGCGCTGAAACCCACTACCTCCAGCTAATTTAAAAAATGAGCCTGGTAGTGGTGGTAGCGGTGCTGCTTTGACCGAAAAACGAGCCGCAAGCCCCTGGCTTTAGCCATGGGGATAAGGCGGCAGCGACTTGAGTCGCCGTCAAATATTCAAGAC
>DOIX01000382.1:1898-2883 GCA_003511885.1 Cyanobacteria bacterium UBA11153 | reverse complement strand
ATTTAGAATGTCTTAACCGCCCGTAGTGTTGCTATACTATCAACTATCAACTATCAACTATCAACTATGTCATCTCCATTCCCCGGTATGAACCCTTATTTAGAACATCCAGATTTATGGCCTGGAGTTCATCACTACCTAATTAGTGAAATTGCCAGATTTTTGTCTCCTCAACTTCGTCCCAAATATCGAGTTGCTGTAGAAGTGCGGATGTATGAATCCAGTGATGAATTAGTGCTTGTCGGAATTCCTGATGTCATGGTTAAAAGTCGTAACAAAGTAACAGATTCAAATCTGACTAATGTAGCAGTTGCGACACCAACTATAGAACCCATCCGAGTACAAATTCCTATGCCTTTAACGATAAAAGAAGGTTATTTAGAGGTACGAGAGGTGGGAACAGAGGCAGTAGTTACAACTATTGAAATTCTTTCTCGTGCTAATAAACGTTCTGGAAAAGGAAGGGAAACCTATGAGGAAAAACGTAATCATATTCTGGAAACTCGCACAAATTTAGTTGAGATAGATATATTGCGTACAGGCAAGCCGATGGAGTTTTTCGGTAATAATCTTGAGAGTCACTATCGGATTTTAGTTTGTCGGGGAAATTGCCGTCCTTATGGAGATTTATATGCCTTTAATTTGCAAGATAGGATTCCAGTATTTGCCCTACCTTTGCGTGGGGGTGATGTCGAACCTGCCCTCGATTTACAGGCATTATTAAATGCTATTTATGAAGTATATGGTTACGATTTGGTGGTAGATTATAGTCAGAATCCGATCCCACGGCTGTCAGAAGAGGATGGGGCTTGGGCAGATAGTTTGTTGCGGGATAGAGGGTTGCGGTGAGGAGCGGAGAAATTGCCTGCGGAAATAGGCGATGGAGATCAAATATATTTGATTTACTTAGAGGTAGAAAATGATCCAGCAATATATTCAAAAGGCAATGGAAACAGCACACTATGAAGTGCTAGAAGATGACGAA
>DOIX01000382.1:0-1529 GCA_003511885.1 Cyanobacteria bacterium UBA11153 | reverse complement strand
CTAAAAGTGAAGTCTGTTGCTTAAAGTTTTAAAGTCCAAAAGCCCATTTTACTATCCTAAGATTGAAGTATTTTTCTTTGCTCTATTGGTAACTCAATGATAAACTCGGTTCCCTTACCTAATACTGAATTACATTTCATTTTACCACTATGTCTGTTAACCACAATCTGATAGCTAATGGATAATCCCAAACCAGTACCTTTACCCACTGGTTTTGTGGTGAAAAATGGATCGAATATGCGATTAATTACTTCTTCACTGATGCCACAACCGTTATCGGCAATCCGAATCAGAAAATAGGGAGTGCTGGAAGAAGAGGTAGGAAAGGAAAAATTCCATCCATTTTCCTCATCTCTTCCATCTTCCTCATTTTCTATTTTCCCTTCCCCATGTAAGAGCTGGGCGGGTTTTGTAGGGAGGTTATCGGTAGATTGCGGATTTTCTTCGCTCAACCCGCCCCTGGAAGATTCTTCCCTATTTTCCATTGCCCATTCCCCACTTCCCATTTCTGTGGAAATGCTAATTATCCGTGGAGAAGGTTTATCTTCTACTGCGTCAAGAGCATTATTAAAAAGGTTGAGAAATACTTGATTTAATTGTCCTGCATAACAGGTAATTAATGGTAGTTTACCGTAGTTTTTAATGATTTCAATACCACATCGATTTCCTGTTAATTTGAGTCGGTGACGTAAAATCATGAGAGTGTTTTCAATACCTTCATGGATATCGACAGATTTTAATTCTGATTCCTCCAATCTAGAAAAATTACGCAGACACATGACAATCTCTTGAATACGTTCCGATCCCGATTGCATTGATCGAATAATTTTTTGCCAATCTTCAACCAAAAAGTCTAATTCAATTTCATCAGTTAGTTTTTGAATGGCTGGCGTAGAATTTAAGTAAGTTTGCTGGTAGAGTTCGATCAAGTTCAAGAGATCTTGAAAATATCGATCTGCATAAGTAAGATTGCCGTAGATAAAGTTAACTGGATTATTGATTTCGTGGGCAACTCCAGCAACAAACTGCCCCAAACTCAACATTTTTTCGGCTTGAATTAGTTGGGCTTGGGTGTGTTGTAACTGCTTAAGGGTTACTTCTAATTCTGCGGCTTTTTTTCGTTCTCGCGCTTCACTTTGGCGCAGGGATTCCTCGGCTTGTTGGCGCTCAATTTCGGCAGAGGCGCGGGCAGCAAAAATTTTGAGAATTGATTCTTGCCCTGAATTGTTACTCATCGGCTTAACATCCATTACTGCCAAAACTCCAGAGATACTGCCGTCAGAGTTATGGAGTGGAATACCTAAATAGCTTTGAGCATTAATTGCTACTAAATCGCGATCGCAAGGAAATATGTTTTGGACGTTTGCAGGATAAAGACATGCTTTGCCCTGCACTGTCGTCTGACATGGAGTTCCTTCTAGATTATATTCAAAGTCATCTCCCCAGGTTTCACCCTGCCAAAATGCTAAGGTACGGACTTTGGTACGTGTTTTATCTGTTACTTCCGCAATTAAAGCATAGCGAACTTG
>DOIX01000073.1 GCA_003511885.1 Cyanobacteria bacterium UBA11153 | reverse complement strand
AAAACTGTCTGAATTTTCAGGGGGGGTAACTCTTATTCCTGGTACTTTTCCCAACTCAAGACAGCACTCAAAGCTAATTGTTGTCAAGGTTAATGACTTATACAGCAAGCCCTAATTAACCGTAAAACTCGACAGTTACTTCCCCGCACACTCAACTTTTTGTTTCTCTGTACCTTGAAAACTGGGTTCAACTGACACTTCTGCTAATTTCACCCAACCAGTCTCTCCTTTTTTCAGTAATTTTTCATCAGTAATTGACGTATTTCCTTCAAAATTACCAGTACCAAGCGAGCAAATTTTTAATCCTACCCACTCTTGTTCTTCATGGCGTTGATTGCCAATAACTTGTAAGATGCTACCTGTGGGCACTAATCCAAGTTTTTCTTGTTTATCAGGTCGTTCAACCAGAGCTATATCTTTATTTATTGATTGAATTAACTCTTTTCTTTCTGTCAGTTTGGCTGGATCTAAAAGAGCAACTGTGGGAGTTGCTTCTGGAGTAGGTGTACTGATTGCTGGTAAACTTACAGATGGAGATCCAATATTTTCTATTTCAGATGGATTCGGTGGAGTTTTGGTACTGGCTATATCTCCTCTGCTAATGCTAATCAGACGAGAAACTAGATTGATTCCGCCAAATTTCATCGCACCGATTACCCCACCCAATCCCAGAAAGAAAAATAGGCATAAAAATAACCACCAGGGACGCTTCTTTGCCAGAGGATCGACTATTTGCCGCGTTTTCGCGATCGCAGTTATCTGATTCTCTGGAGGGGGTAATTCTATGGGCGGAGGTGAAAGTTCAGTTTCTTCAATTGTTGGAGATGATGTCACTTCGCAATAAACCAGGGCAATGGTAGCATTATCATGTCCATTTTTGTGGTTGGCAATGTCAATCAAGTGTCTGGCTGCTGTGGGTAAATCAATTCCACCTTCCAGAATTGGGATAATTTCTTTTTCCCAATATTGCTCTACTCTATCGTAGTCACTTAATCCATCAGAACAAAGGAGAAAAAGACAACTTTCATCGATGGCAAACCGTTGTACGGTTGGGTGTAATATTGATGATGATGATATACCTAATGCTTGGACTAAAGAACCCGATCCTCTATGTTGTAGAGCATTCCGGTAAAGTGAATAGCCCAATCGCACTTCGCGGGATGCTAAATCGTCATCTTGAGTCACTTGATGACATCCCTCCTTTGTCACCCAGTAAACTCGACTATCACCGACATGAGTAATGTACATTTCATGGGCAAAAGGTGTTGCCATCACCAGTGTAGTGCCCATTCGCTGTCGATCGGATCGATTTTCGCGATCGTTTTGTTGACTAATTGCATCATTTGCCGCGCAAGCTGCTTCTTCTAATGCCTGGAGAATACTTTCTGGATGCCATTCTTCCAGTAATTCTGCCATATTTTCTAATTTTTGATAAAGGGTATAAATAGCTAAAGGCGAAGCAATTTCCCCTCCTGGATGTCCGCCAATACCATCGCAGACGATAGCTAAAGTATTACCATCTGTTTCCGAAACGATTAACTCGCCGCTGGCAGGATAGCAAGCATCTTCATTACCATCCCGACTCGGTCCTGAATCTGTAAGTGTAAAAATTTGATAGGTACGTTTTTGGGATCTAGCGCAATCGTATAATCCTCTGTCCAATATGGTAACTAACTGCTCTGATGTGATAATTTGTTTTTGGGTTAGCTGAGTGCAAACTTCTTGGAAATATCTTTTGATTTCAGGGGATGCTCCCTCAACTAGAGTTAACCAGAACTGACCGAGTTGTTGTAAAGTAGGCGAATCTTTGCGATCGCTCTGTAACTCCAATAAGCGAAGGTGGGAACCTGCTACTCGCAGGGATGAAGGTTCGGTTAAACTCCTGACAACTCCTTGGGCTAAAAGCGGTTGCCATAGATTTGCCCATTGCCATAACCAGTTAAGTTGGCGTATCCCAGGGGTATTGTGCCAAACGTTTGTTAATTGAGGGTATAGCTCTCCGGATGGGGAAATTGGTACGTCTTCTAACAACCAGATTTCCGAATTGTGGCGTTTTTCTGCCACCTTCACCCATCCATAAACTTGGGGAATATGTAAGCGATGAGGAGAAAGCTTGAGATAGGGCAGGAATTCTGGCGAGACTTCTTCAGGCATGTCTGGCTCGATAGCGGGGGTAGTATC
This sequence comes from Cyanobacteria bacterium UBA11153, assembly GCA_003511885.1. Taxonomy (GTDB): domain Bacteria; phylum Cyanobacteriota; class Cyanobacteriia; order Cyanobacteriales; family Coleofasciculaceae; genus Limnofasciculus. The sequence goes on along the minus strand of DOIX01000073.1, from coordinate 6,151 downwards.
TAAAAGAATCCTCTTCCCCACTACTAGGTAACGATCCGCCATCGTAGATCCCATCCCATAACCATCTATCCCCGATCCTATCGCCCAGAGGTAACGTTTGATTAGGGGTGTACCACAGCTATGACAGAATTTATCACTCTGGTGATTAACTGCCTGACAGCTATAGTTAGGACATTGGATGGTTCCCGCAGAATTTGCCATGAAACTTCTTCACTAAGTTCAGCTAGGAATCGTTTTGGTACAATATGCGCTGTTGCGAGTTGAATCACCCAAACGATCCGATATGATTACAAATTTTAGCTTAACTCGCGAGAAGCCCCACCTCGGTGGCTCGCTAGGCGAGGGTGGCAGGTTATAGCCAGGGACTAAGGGCTAGGGGCTAGAGAAGAAAGCTGTAAAATCAATGGTTTGAGGAATTGAGAATGTCTTAACACGGGCAGTTGCTATGTATTAATTTTCCACTAAGTTTTGCGGATCTTCTTCGTCATCAGGCATGATACTACTGGCTTGGATGAGCCGAGGCCAAAGTAACAAAAAGTATATCCACCATACTAAAACTGGGATGGATATGAGCGTCGTCACCCAGATGGTTTTTGTTATCTCCCAACTGCCCGCTATGACGATAGCTCCTGTCAATAGGATAGACCAAGGCTGACACCACCAAGGCTTATAACTCCAAGGATTCAAAGGTTGTTGTTTAATCACAATCTAATGCCACCTGCTTTAGAGCTTAACGAGATCGTTCCGGAACCCAATTGGGACAAAGTGTAAGCTATCTTAATAGATTACCATTCCCAACATAGATTACCATTCCCAACCCACCCTTCCCAAACTTGGAGCCAGGGGCAGTGTCAATCGTGACTTTTGCCCCAAGTGCCCTTAGCTTTTAGCCAATCTCTCTGCTTTGTTTCTCCAAGTGGCTTACGATCATGACCCCTTTAAATTGCGATATCTCAATCGAGCCTTCATGTCAAGAAATTAACGATCCTTCCATCTTAGAAATAGATCGAGGTATCGCTGAACTTCAGCAATCGCAAGAACTTCTCTATCAAACAATTAACTTGGAGATTTGGGCACTAGTCGAAACTATGGATCGGTTTACACCAGGATTTTGGAGTCGCTTTCTCGAAAATCGCCGCATATCTCTTAAAGAATTTATGAAGAAAAAGAGAGGCCATAGGGATATGGAATAGCGGATGCTTAGATGGGGTACAGGGGGGATAAGGCGGATAAGGAAGACAAGGAAAAGCATTTTCGACTTCCCCACTCTCCACCTAAACATCTGCTTTTCCACGCCCTACTCCCTAGTTCTCAGCTTCGACTTTGGGTAATCCCATGCTGTAGTTGAGAACCCGACTTTCGAGGTTGTAGCTGATTTGCCCGCTGGCGAGGAGCGATCGCATATAATGCTCTAAGTCAGAACCAATCCGGCGCAGGTTGTATTCGATTAAATCTGCTCCGTTATAGGTTTCCACTAGTTCGTCAAACTTGCGATATATTTTTTGCAAGGCATCGTCATTCCAGTTCAATTCGTTGTCTGGATCGATGTCAAGGGTTAACACTTTGTCACTTTCTACTAATTCGTTATTTTCTACCTCGGCTGCGTAGATACGAATGTGACGGGTGGTGGACTTTAGCAGCATCAAACCTCTCCTCTTGATTCTGAAATGTTTAACATCTTATTGTAAACCTTTGTGAGGGGCTAGGGGTGTTAGGCTGGGAGCGTTGGGCTAGGGGGTAGGGGGCTGATTGAAGAGTGAGACTATTTTTTCCTTTATACTTGATCCTTTGAAAACATGATTTTTTCTACTAAAGATTCTGGGAATAGAAATGGACTGAATAAACCGACTGATTGGCTTAAAGAGTTGATATCAAGCGAGACTTTTATCTACATTTCCAAGCGATTACTCCAAGGTCTTTTAACTTTGTTATTAGCATCGGCACTGAGTTTTTTGATTATTCAGTTTGCACCAGGAGACTATCTGGATACTCTCAAACAAAATCCGAAAATTTCGCCCCAACGGATTAAGGAATTGCAGCAACAATTTGGGCTGGATAAGCCAGGATATGTTCAGTATTGGCGGTGGCTGGTGCAGGTGGTGACAGAAGGTAATTTTGGGACGAGTTTTGTTTATTCTAGATCTGTAGCGTCTTTGTTATGGGAGCGAGTGCCAGCAACGCTATTTATGGCGATCGCGTCTATTATTGTAACCTGGGCGATCGCAATTCCTCTGGGTATTGTTGCTGCTGTTAAGCAAAATCGCTTTATCGACCGATTTCTCCAAACGATTAGCTACACTGGTCAGGGTTTCCCCAGTTTCATTACTGCTCTATTATTACTGATTTTCGCTCAATACACTTCCCCCTTATTTCCCGTAGGTGGGATGACTAGTATCAATTATATGGATTTTTCTGCGATCGCGAAAATTCTCGATATTGCTTGGCACGCTATTTTACCGACGATTGCTCTGTCAATTACTAGTTTTGCTGGGTTACAGCGCATTACGAGAGGGGAAATGCTTGATGTTTTGCGTCAAGATTATATTCAGACTGCTCGTGCTAAGGGACTTCCGGAAAATCGAGTTATTTATGTTCATGCTTTGCGCAATGCAATTAATCCTTTGATTACTTTACTTGGTTTTGAATTTGCTAGCTTATTAAGCGGTGCATTTATTGCTGAGTTTTTCTTTAATTGGCCTGGTTTGGGGCGTTTAATTTTGCAGGCGGTTACGGCTCAAGATATATATTTAGTTATGGCAAGTTTGATGATGGGCGCTTTTATGCTCATTATCGGTAATTTGTTGGCTGACTTACTCCTGAAAGTTGTGGATCCTCGCATTCGTTTGGCAGATTTGAAGTAATTTGTTATGGGCGATTGGGGATTGGTTATTTGTGATTTATTTTCTGTGACACTTCGGGCTCGTTTAAACCGTATTTTGCTCAAGATATAGCAACCGCTAGGGTGGTTAAGACGTTCTCAATTCCTAAAACCATTGATTTTACAACTTTATTCCCTATCCCCTAGCCTCTAGCCCCTAGCCCCTAGCCCCTCTCTATAAACAACCAAGAACAAGGAACAATTAAGATGTTTACTCAAAATTATTACTTAATTCTTTCTAAAACAGATGGTCGCTATTTAGCTGCTAAACCTAAAAGCGGTGGGAAAGAAGGTGGTGCTGGTTATTTATTGATGTTTCGCGAAAATTTTGAGGCTCTTAGTTATCTTAATACTCACGCTAGCGATGTGGCTAATCGCTTTGCTGTTGAGTCTGTTTCGGGAAGTCAGTTAAAAGGTTTACTCAGAAGATGGGGGTTTCTTGGTGTCGGTATTGTTCAAGATCCATTAATACCTCAAATTGAGTTTATGATTCATCAAGGTTGAATTGGGAAGTAGGGAACGGGGAATGGAATCGGGGATGCCAAAGTGGGGAATAAGGAAGAGTATTTTAAATTACAACTCAAAACTAACCTTAATGTGACAAGGAGGCTCCCGCGATAACGAAGTTGGTGAGTGGGTAGTTGACAACTGAGAACTATATTTTTCCCTATTGGGAAGGGAGGGAGCTTTCATTCTTCGTCTTTTCCGTTATAATATTTATTTTTGTGAGGAGAGGAGTTGGGAGAGGAGGATTGTTTAAGTTGGGATTGAAATGAGAATCGTCCCAGTGCTAAATAAGGAATTCCTCGATATTTGAGGATAAAAAATGAATGGGGGAAGGGGATTAATTCTCGCTGGGAATAGCCGAAGGATGAACCGCGATATTTACCGAGATTTTTACTATCAGTCGTTTCCAGAGGAGCAGAGGTAGGTTGATACGGAATACCCCGATAACTTAGTGGCATTGGAAAATTTGTCCTTACAGAGATATTTGGTTTTGGCTTATCTTGACTACGGATAAACTGGGATGGATTCCGGATTCTTTATTAAAAAAACAGAATTAGGGATCCCAGCAGGAAAGAATATTAGAGATATCCCCTATCCTGATATCCACTGTTCTCTAGTAGCTATCACATCAGTTAAGACAGCAATAACCTCATGAATAATGGACAGTTGACAATGGACAGTTGACAATGGACAGTTGACAATGAAAAAGAGTAACTATCAACTATCAACTGTGTTATTCCCTATTTTCCAGATTCGGGAAACTTGTACAGAGAAAACCATGTCCCTTTAATCTTGATGATAATTTAGCTCAAATCACACACACCACTGTAAAATTACTGATGATTAAGTTTAATGAGTATAACTTCAGGGGATCTAGCGATCGCAATCCTGGAACAAGGGTAAATTTAATAAGTCAGATAGGGCAAATAGGATGGGGATCTTTATTTGCTGCATTTGTGGCGATGTCTTGTGCAATTGCTGCACCAGCAAAAGCGGCAGAACGTTTGACTTTGCGTTTGGGACCATTTCAGCAGTCAGTAGAGATTGATGACTTGGAAAAATTCGCCCAGACTGGTAAATTATCCCCTGCCCTCAAACCATATAGTGCCTTATTAACGCCAGAAATCCAGCAGTTACTTAATCGACGACTGCAAATCGATCCTAAAGTAACAGAAAAATTTGTTAACGATCTCCTGGGTTCATCGGATGGGATACGAGTATTGGATAAAATTGGATTAGCATTGCCCAATAGCACCGTTGAAGATTTAAAAGCCGCATTGCTTTTAGCGGCAAGACAGGCAAATGGGTTTTCGGTATTGAGTTTTTTACGAGCTTATCCAGAAGAAAATGTCGTAGTGGATGCTTCCGCTGCGATCGCAATTGTCCTTCAAATTAACACGCCATACTTAGAAAGTATAGCTCTTGCCCCTTTATTAGAGCAAGAAATGACCAGTACTGATGATACTCCATTCCCATCCAGCTTCGATCCTGCTGTGGGTGGTTCGGAGAATGTCTATGAAAGGACGATCAGATTGCGAGATGAGGAACGGCAACGTAATATTTTAGTGGATCTATACTGGGCAGATCGTACCTCTGGCCCCTTAATCATTCTCTCTCATGGCTTCGCTTCCGATCGCAAATTTTTAACATATATCGCCCGTCATTTAGCATCTTACGGTTTTACCGTGGCTTCTGTAGAACATCCCGGCAGTAACTTTAGCGCCATTAACGGGGGTGGTATCGGGACAAATTTTGAAACGGTTTTACCACCTACAGAATTTATAGATCGTCCTTTAGATGTTAGCTTCGTTTTAAATGAGTTAGCTGACATGAATCGGGGCTATGGAAGTTTGCGAGACAAACTCAATACCCAACAAGTCACCGTTATCGGACACTCTTTAGGAGGATATACAGCCTTAGCCCTAGCTGGCGGAAAACTGGATTTAGCAGAATTGCGACAATTCTGTAAAAATCGCAGCCCATTAAGACGTGCCCCCGCCGACTGGTTTCAATGTGCCGCCACTAAGCTCAATGACGATAATATTCAGTTAGAAGATAGAAGGGTAGTCCAAGCGATGGCATTTAATCCAGTTACCGGACGTTTATTTGGCAAACGGGGTTTGGCTCAAGTCAGGATTCCTACCCTAATTTTAACCGGGACAGCCGATACGATTACCCCATCGCTGAACCATCAATTGCGATCGTTTTCTCAGTTAGGTGGCTCTAAATATCTCATTGCCGCTATCGGCGGTACTCACTTAAGCGTAACCGATCCTGGCAATCTGAACGATGCACTGGCTCAAAGTACCCTAGTCCAAGAGTTAACAGGTAAAGATGCTGAACCTTTAAGAGAATTACTCAGAGGTGTAACTTTAGCCTTTGTCAAACAACTTACTCCAGATGCCAAACTTTACGAACCTTTTTTAACCCCCGCCTACGCTCAATCTTTATCCACTGCCACATTAAAATTGCGGATGAGTACCCAATTACCATCAACTATCGGTACTTGGCTGGAAGTGATGAAGATAGGGCATCAATCAATTGCACTTCGCCTGCCCAAAATCAATGAATGGTCCATTGGTGGCATTCGCTGGCCTTTTTCTCCCTCAACTTAGCTGCCAATTAGCTGTCAATGCAACTTCCTAGCAAAACATCATGGAAGCTCTTCGCTGATTGCTAGAGTACTGGAGTACTAGATAATAACTATCACTAGAGTACTGGAGTACTAGATAATAACTATCACTATATAGGGCTTGCTGTATAAGT
>DOIX01000360.1:9495-9761 GCA_003511885.1 Cyanobacteria bacterium UBA11153 | reverse complement strand
GGCTTAGGTAATGACATCTACACCGTTGATAGTACTGAAGATGTAGTGATCGAAAATGCTAATGAAGGTACAGACACTATCAATTCTTCTGTGACTTATACCCTATCCGATAACGTGGAAAACCTCACCTTAACCGGAATAAATCCTATCGATGGTACAGGAAATAATCTCAACAATCGCTTGATTGGTAACAGTGCGAATAATACTCTCACTGGAGGAGAAGGTAACGATAACTTAGACGGGAAAGCAGGTAATGATACGATGAT
>DOIX01000360.1:0-9193 GCA_003511885.1 Cyanobacteria bacterium UBA11153 | reverse complement strand
GATACTATCAATTCTTCTGTCACGTACAATCTATCAAATAACATCGAAAACTTAACCCTAACAGGAACAAATTCCATCAATGGTACAGGCAACGATTTTGCCAACACCATTATAGGCAACAACGCCACCAATATCCTCACTGGAGGTGGTGGCAACGATGTACTTAATGGGAAAGGTGGCGATGATATCCTCGTTGGTGGTTTCGGGAATGATACTCTAACCGGAGGAATTGGTGCGGATCGATTTGTATTTAATAATTTGAGTGAAGGAATCGATCGCATCACCGATTTGATCGCGGGCACTGATAAAATCGTTCTATCGGGTCAAGGATTTGGCATCAGTGCCATTACAGACATCGAGTTTACCACTGGTAGTGTTACCGCTGACACTCGCTTAATTTACAATCCTATCAACGGTAATCTTGTCTTCGACCCTGATGGTTCGGGAAGTGATTTAGGCGTACAATTAGCAATATTAACAACTCGTCCAGTTTTAAGTGCCAGCGATTTTATTTTAGGCTGAACTTCAGGCTAGATGAGTTCCTCCCTCCCCGCCACGGCATCCGCTAGGCAACCTTCCCACCCAAACACTTGACAGGCTAATAAAACAGATGTTATAAATGGAATCTTTGAAATCTTACCTTCAGGTGGAGTAGATCGCGTAGAATGAAACAAGTGGGAACTCATCTGGTTGTTGACGCATGGGAAGCGCCTCAAGACCTTCTAAACGATCCGGAAGGAATTCGCCGCGCTTTAATAGATGCGATTTCTGCTGGAGAAGCAACCCTAATAGATTTGTGTGTACACCAGTTTAGTCCCCATGGGGTTACGGCAACGGCAACGTTAGCCGAGTCCCATATTGCTATACATACCTGGCCTGAGTACGGATATTTTGCAGCAGATTTATTCTTTTGCGGCAGCGGCAAGCCTAAAGAAGCGATGAAACTTTTACAAACAGCGCTGAAAGCCAAGCAAGTCAGACTGCGAGAGATCCCCCGTGGCTTTGATGAAATGGCAAAAATTGATGAAATGGCAAAAATTAAGGAGCAAATCTTGGAGCCAGTCTACCAGATGGCTAGGTAAGGACTTTCTTCGTTAGTAATACTAGTAGCTGATACCAGGAATTGCCAGCAAGGTTAATCAAACCTTGCTTTTTTTGTTTCATACTAATTGAGGTGAATCCTCTGGAGCCTTTTTCAGGTGATAGAGGATTCCGGAAACCCGCTTTCTTCAGTGAAAGCGGGTTTCTACTTCGACCAGGTAGCACAACTCTCGATCTCAGGTTAAATTGGTTATTATGGGTAACGATTTAGGATCTAGGAAGTTAATGGGATAAAGCTAGACGGCACTGGAAAGATTAACTACTGACAGCCTTAATACTATGGCATTGGCACAGCAAAGCTTCCTTGACAATTGACTCAGAATAATTCCCCTGAAGGAGAGAAGTGTGTTATCACCTATTTTAGGCACTATCTTAGGAAGTGTGTTATTAAATATTTTAGAAACTATCTTAGTTTTTGTGGTGGGTTTGACACCACCAGTAATTTGTATATTGGCGATGCAAAAAGCCAAGAAAAAGGAGCAAGCTAGACTCAGGGAAGCCATTCGCACTCCACCTCCTAGAGAAGTGTCCAGAGAGCAATTCCCAATAGATCAATATTACCTGGAAGGGGTTGGCTATTTAATTGGTGATATTACCTGTCGGTTTAATGCCCGCTCCGCTTACATCCGCTGTGGTGTCAATCCATCTGGTCCTTGTGAAAACTGTCACGATTACGAACCAAATAACGATGAATCAGACGAAGATTTATGAGACTTCTGACCACTGTAACAGAATATCGTGCGATCGCAGTTTGAGAAGTCTGGTTTCTTGGAGAAACTAGACTTATGAGCGCGATTGGATATCCAGAATCTAGAATCAGCGCGCTCGGCTTATGCTTTAATTATTTGACCTACACAGACTCCACATCTACCGTCTTTTCTGCTGATTCATCCCTGTCAGGAGTTACAGTTTGCCTTTGACGAGATTTTACGCCATCAATAAGCCACTGACCAACCTCAGAAACCAGAAGTGTTAAAATCACAACATCATCAATTTCTCCGATAATCGGGAAGAATTCTGGAGCAATATCAATAGGACTTAAAATATAAAGTAGCGTTCCCAAAATAATCCACCCGCGATACTTAGGATTGCGGATACCATTGCGATACCAGTTGTAAATTGATGGGATCGAGAAATTATTCATTATTTTTTTCCATACCTAATGATACTGATTTATCTTGCCAAATTTTCTCTAAACTTATAGTGAGGAGAACTCTCCTCTTTAAGTAGAAAAATTACGCTCCCTCCCCACTTACCACTCCCAACTCCCCACTCCCCTCTCTCCCGAAACTAGCAACCCAAGAGCGAAAATAAATTAAGCCTCTTGGCAAAAGGCAGGAAATCCTTAGAATTGAAGTGGCTTGCACTTGACAAAACCAATTGTGCAGATTGATAGACGGAGGATCATCGGAAGTGGATATTACAGAAATATTTGAGAAGGGTGGAATCGCTATGTGGCCCTTGTTGGGCTTATCTATCCTGGCTGTGGGCACAATCTTGGAAAGGCTGTGGTTTTGGGCAAGCATCTTGTTAGGGGAAAAAGAAATCATCAATCGGGTACTAGATGGGGCAACTAGCAACTGGCAAGTGGCGCGAGAAATTGCGCTCAAGTCAAGAAGACAGCCGATTGGTCGTTACTTATATGCTCCCTTAAGATTAGCTCAACCCGATCCAGAATTATTTCGGCTGGCTTTAGAGGCGGCGGCTGATGATGAGTTGGCGGCGATGCGGCGGGGGGATAAGCTGCTGGAAGCAGTGATTGCTTTATCTCCTCTGTTAGGATTGCTGGGTACGGTTTTGGGTTTAATTCGTTCCTTGGGCTCAATTACAATTGCCGAGTTGGGCACATCTGCTACGGCTGGAGTATCCCTGGGGATTGGGGAAGCTTTGATTAGCACGGCATCGGGACTGGTTGTCGCTATTACTAGTCTGGCATTCTATCGCCTATTTCAAGGTTTTTGGTTTAACCAAGTCAGACTTTTTCGTAAAGCTGGCGGTGAGTTAGAGCTACTCTATCGCCAAGATTGGCTGCAAGACGAGGAGAGCGATTGGCAGGATGCCATCAGCCAAAGCGATCGCGCTGGAAACTATAATAAGTTAGACCAGAGCGATCGCATTTCAGCTCGTACTCAGAAAAGTTCCGATCTTTCTCCAAGTCAGCCAGACATTGCCGATAACATAACCGACAACATATTAGATCCTTCTGACGCGACTGACTCAAGTCGATTCTAAATGTTTAAATCTGGGGTCAACAACCCGCCATTCAATGGCAAGAGAAATGGTTGATATTCCCCACCCTACACCTCTGTTTACCAGTTACCTATTAAGCTGCTACGCTTTTAAGAAAGTCTGTTTTGAAAGGAGGCTCGCAGGGGGGGCAGGGGAGAGGGTTTGAGCGATTTTTTCCTAAATGGAAAATATACAGTTTAAATGAGCAGCAGCTTACCATTTTTTTATGAAAAAAAAATCTCGATTATCTCTGGCTTCTTTAGCACCTCGTCCTTTGCGACTCAGGATCGACACTCAACCCGAAGAGGTGCGAATTGAGATTGTTCCTCTCATTGATGTTATTTTTTGTATTCTGACGTTTTTTATCTTGGCAGCAGTTGGTTTTGCCCGTCAGCAAGCAATTAATGTTGATTTGCCTAAAGCCAGTAGCGGGACACCACAGGGACAGCAAATTATCATGGTTAGTGTTAATGATTTGGGTCAAGTTTTTGTGGAAAAGGAACCTGTGGTAACTAAGGATGAGTTGAAGGCAAAATTGCAAGCCCACACTCCACAAAATTATCAGCCTTTGATTGCATTGTACGCCTCTCCTAGTGTCAATTATAATGACGTGGTGCAGGTGTTGGATGTTTTGAAGGAAGTAGGCGGCAGTCGGGTGGCGTTAGCGACTCTCCCCAAGGCAGCTCCCCAAACTCCTAATCCTAATGCTCCTAATCCCAATGCTCCCAATCCTAATGCTCCTAATCCCAATCCTTATGTACCCCCAACTGGAGTCCCTGGTTATACTCCTGCTCCAGGCCAAATTCCCACTAACCCAGACGGTATCAATCCATATCCTCAACAGCAATTACCATCTGGAGTAACTCCAGGGCAATCGCAAATTCCTTTACCGGGAAATCAACCATCTGGAGTTATTCCCGGACAATTACCAGCCAACTAACTGTGCCCAACTTTGGGAAATTACGATCGAAAAATTACCAGTGCCCTTACCAGTAAATCAATCATAAATGATGGAAGCAACTCAGAAAAATTACCGAATTGAAAGAGATTCGATGGGAGAAAAACAAATCCCCAGTAATGCTTACTATGGCATTCAAACATTAAGAGCGATCGCAAATTTCCCCATCAGCGGCATTAAACCTTTGCCCGCATACATCGACGCTTGTGTTCTAATCAAAAAAGCCACTGCGATCGCAAATGGTAATCTAGGTTGTATTCCTCAAGATATCGCCGATGCTATTGTTCGAGCTGCTGATGAAGTTCTCAAGGGACAATTGCGCGATCAGTTTGTGGTAGATATATATCAAGCTGGGGCGGGAACTTCCCATCACATGAATGTCAATGAAGTTTTAGCAAATCGGGCTTTGGAAATCCTGGGCGATGAGAAGGGCAATTATGGGCGAGTTAGCCCAAACGACCATGTTAATTACGGTCAATCTACTAATGATGTTATCCCCACAGCAATTAGAATTGGTGGATTGCTTGCCCTCGAACATACCCTGTACCCAGGATTATCTGATGCTATTACTACATTGGATAATAAGGCAGATGAATTTCAAGATATCGTGAGATCGGGGAGAACTCATTTACAAGATGCCGTACCTGTTAGATTAGGAGAAAATTTCCGCGCTTGGGCACAAATTTTAACAGATCATACTGGTAGAATTGAACGAGCAGCAGCAGATTTACAGATATTAGGTTTAGGAGGTTCTGCGGCTGGTACGGGATTAAATACTCATCCCCAATATCGCCAAAAAGTTGTCAAAATTCTCTCCGAATTAATCGATCAACCTTTGCGAATTGCCCCCCATTTAATGGCAGCAATGCAGAGTATGGCTCCCTTTGTCAATGTATCTGGAAGTTTGCGAAATTTAGCCCAAGATTTAGTAAAAATATCTCACGATTTGCGGTTGATGGATTCAGGACCCAAAACAGGTTTTAAAGAAATTCAATTACCGCCAGTGCAACCAGGATCCTCAATTATGCCAGGAAAATACAATCCCGTGATGGCAGAAATGACCTCCATGGTATGCTTTCAGGTAATGGGATACGATAATGCGATCGCATTAGCTGCCCAAGCAGGACAATTGGAGCTTAACGTAATGATGCCCCTGATTGCTTATAATCTCATTCACAGTATCGAAATTTTAGGTAATACCATATCAGCCCTAACCCACCATTGTTTGGCAGGGATTACGGCAAATCGCGATCGCTGTTTGAGTTATGGGGAGGGCAGTCTGGCTCTGGTTACCGCACTCAATCCCCATATTGGTTATCTTAATGCGGCGGCTGTTGCTAAAGAATCCTTGGAAACAGGCAAATCTTTACGAGAGATTGTCTTGAATCGGGGGTTAATGAATGAGGAAGAATTAGCCAAAGTTTTAGATTTAGAGAAAATGAGCCAGCTTCCTACAGAATAATTGGTTTTATTAGTTTTCATTGTTAATGACTTATATAGCAAGCCCTAGTTACCTGAGTTCGGAGTTCGGAGTATGCGCTTCGCGCAGGCTACGCCAACGGAGTTCGGTGTTTTATAGCAACCGCCACAGCGGTTAGGGCATAGAGAGATTGGTAGGGGTGTTAGCGGAGCGTGGCGTTAGCCTAGCAAGAGGGCGATAAGAAAGGCAACAAACCCTAAATATTTATATCCTCTTGCTTCACCCTTCCCTCACTATTGATGCCTTAACTGCCTTGTCTATTGCTATAGCAAATTAATCCAATAGTGGTGTAAGCAGACAAACAAATAAAGCTTCTGTCCATTCAACAACTGCCCCGTAAGTATCCCCAGTATGCCCGCCCAATTGACGATAAAACCAATTACCTGTGAAAAGCGCGATCGCAAATCCTCCCACTGCCATCACCAAAGCTATACTCCAATTCGCCCGATCCAATAATAGAGGTAATCCAGAAATTCCCAATAGTAATAGCCATCCTCCCAGGATATCTTGGGGGAGGGAGATAGATTCTTTATGAAAAGCACCTTTTCCCGTAGGTTTAAGATAGGGATAAAATGCGATAGCCGCCACTTGCCCCCACCTGCCCCAACCCGCCGCACCCATTAACACCAACCACCGATATTCTTCGATATCAGTCAGAGCTGCCACTTTTAAAAGTAACAGCACCACAGCAGTCATCGCCCCGAATGCCCCCGTCGCACTATCTGTCATCACCTCTAAACGTCGCTGCGGATTGCCCACCGCCAATCCATCGGCTGTATCCATTGCCCCATCCAGATGAAGTCCCCCAGTCACCCCAATCCAAATCGCCACAATCCCCACACTTCGAGTTAATAGCGGTACTCCCAACTGTTGCAATCCCAAATCTACCAATCCCAGAATTGCCCCAATCAACAATCCCACCAAAGGTGCCCAACGAGCAATTCGGCGAAACTCAGCACCCCAACAAGCCGGAATTGGGATACAAGTATAAAAAGCGATCGCACCTAGCCACGAAAACCACTCCAAACTTCCCTGTTTTAGCAATCCTCGCATCCTCAAGTACCTCATAACCTGACAAAATTTAATCGTCCAACCAGGATAAGTGGTAAATAGATACTTTTTGCTTGCCTTTCCCTCAGTAAAGGCTATGATCTAAACAAAGGGTTTGTCCCAATCATGTCTAACAGCGCTATCCCATGCACTCTCTCTAAGGCAATATCAGCCCCACTTGCATCCTAGGCTTTTACCCATTATGAGTTATCACCAACCTCCGCACCAAATCCCTGCCCCTTGCATCATTGATAGAGGTATCATCATCAATAAGCAAGATATCGGACGCTTGCTTACCGATCTTGGTCGCGTCCGCTACATCCATACTATTGATGGTGAGCTGCAAAGTGAAGGGGAAGGTTATGTGCTGGAAGTCTTTGCCGATGCCTGCCGCTCTACCATCATTGCGAATCAGGCTATATATATTAATGTCTGTAGCTTTGACTATCTGGAATTAAGTCAGTCCCCAGTGAAAGAAGTCCACTTCGATTTATTACAAGATAATCGTCAGTTGCGCCTGATTCCCTTATCCAACCCTTTACAGGATCACTCTACAGAACAACTCAATGCAGAAGCCCTGGAAGCCATGGTAACTCAAGTCCTTAGCGCTAAATGGGATGTGCAGGTAGACGATGACGATGAGTGTCCTTTCTAATTTAGTTGTTGTTTGTTATTGGTTAGTTGTTGTTTGTTATTAGCCAGTTGTTGGTGGTTGGTTGTTGGAAAAAAATTGACTCTAGAGCCAATGATTAGTCGTTAGGAATTAACGAAAAACAAACCACAAAAAACAAACCACAAGTAAACTCCTTGGCTGAACAAAAAAAATCCTTTTCTTTTCAATGTCAGGCATCCTGTAGCCACACCAAAGCCCGTGCTGGTATTTTTGTCACGCCTCATGGTTTGATTGAAACCCCCAAGTTTATGCCAGTGGGAACAGTTGCCACAGTCAAAACCTTAACACCAGCACAGTTAGAAGACGCTCAAGCCCAAATTATTCTGGCAAATACTTATCATCTCCACCTCCAACCCGGAGAATCTATCGTGGCAAAAGCAGGTGGATTGCATAAATTTATGGGTTGGGATAAACCCATCCTCACCGATTCCGGTGGCTTTCAGGTATTTAGTTTAAGCGAACTCCGTAAAATTACTGATGATGGTGTAATTTTTCGCTCCCCTCGCGATGGACGGATAATCGATATGACACCAGAATTATCCATTGCCATCCAAAATGCTTTGGGCGCTGATATCATTATGGCATTTGATGAATGTCCGCCTTATCCAGCAGAGCGATCGCAAGTTGAAGCTGCTGTAGAACGTACTTATCAATGGCTGAAACGCTGTATTAATGCGCACAAACGTCCAGAAGAACAAGCCTTATTTGGCATTGTCCAAGGGGGCGTTTACTTAGATTTACGTCGTCAGGCAGCAGAAGCATTGGTATCCTTAGATTTACCAGGTTATGCTATTGGTGGAGTTAGTGTGGGCGAACCTCCAGAATTAATTCACCAAATAGTTAATGCTACTGCACCCTGCCTACCCCCTGAGAAACCGCGCTATCTGATGGGAGTTGGTACTTACAGAGAAATGGCAAGAGCAATTGCCGCCGGAATTGATTTATTTGATTGCGTGATTCCTACCCGCCTGGGCAGGCATGGTGCAGCTTTGGTGCAGGGCGAGAGGTGGAATTTGAAAAATGCCCGGTTTCGAGAAGATTTTACCCCTTTAGATGATACTTGTCCTTGTTACTGCTGTCAGAACTTCAGCCGCGCTTACCTGAATCATCTGGTGCGATCGCGCGAAGTTTTGGGTATTATGTTACTTTCTTTGCATAATGTGACTGAGTTGATTCGGTTTACTCAGAAGATTCGGGAGGCGATTTTGCGGGATAGTTTTAGAGTGGAATTTGCTCAGTGGTTGGAGGTAGGTTAAGCAGGATATAGGAAGCTGATTAACTTCTGGTGTCTATGAATCATATTTTTTAACGCAAAGGGCGCAAAGGTTCCCGCAAAGGTTTTATTGGATTATATCATGTCCGTTTTTGATATATGTAGGGGCGAAGCATTCGGGCGACAATTACTACCCAAAAACCAGAGATATTATATCTGAATGCTTCGCCCTGACTTTATATAAATCTTATCTTCTCCGGTGCTTTCGCTTTGATGACATAATCTCCTCACCTTCTGTAAATAAACTATCGACACCTAATAATGTCCAATTGAGCTAGAATAAAAGGCGATCGCACCTACTGACGCTATCCGCTAAACACTGGACAACAGTGGAAAAGATAGCCAGTCTCAGTCAGAAATGACTACGTTAGCTAGGTCATGACACCTACAGGTGCTTTCCAGCTTGAAGCTCTGTCGTCAAAGATTAAA
>DOIX01000363.1:6874-7563 GCA_003511885.1 Cyanobacteria bacterium UBA11153 | reverse complement strand
GTTAATGTCGCCAACAGATAATTTAAAGGAAACTCAATCTAAAATGAGAGAATATATGGATAATCAAGTGAGATTGGGTTGGTTGATGAATCGGAAATCTCAGCGAGTGGAAATTTATCGACAAGGAAAACCTCTGGAAGTTTTGGAAAATCCGACGGAATTATCAGGAGAAGATGTTTTGCCCGGTTTTGTGTTAGATTTGCGGATAGTTTGGGAGTAGTTAGGGTGTAATCGTGTTATCTCGAAAATTGCGATCGCCAACGGCATCCGCGAAGCCAATCGAACACTACCAGAGTATATCGCCTAAAATATGTAATATATCCTTCACATACATCGCTCCCGATCATGACAGCCCTTACCATCAACCTCAATCCCGTTATTCAACTGACTGACGAGCAATTCTATCATCTTTGTCGAGTCAATCCTGATGTAAAATTTGAACGTAACACTGAAAGAGAACTAATTATTATGTCCCCTACAGGTGGAGAAACTGGCAAACGTAACGCTGGAATTACTGCTGATTTTGTAATTTGGAACCGACAAACTAGACTCGGAGAAGTATTCGACTCTTCCACCTGTTTTCGCTTACCGAATGGTGCGGATAGATCTCCGGATGTGGCTTGGATTCAAAAAGAAAGATGGGATGGGTTAACTTCAGAACAAAAAGAAAAATTTCCGCCCATTGCACC
>DOIX01000363.1:0-6478 GCA_003511885.1 Cyanobacteria bacterium UBA11153 | reverse complement strand
AAATTTATCGACAAGGAAAACCTGTAGAAGTATTGGAAAATCCGACAGAATTATCAGGAGAAGATGTATTGCCCGGTTTTGTGTTAGATTTGCGGATAGTTTGGGAGTAGTTAGGGTGTAATCGTGTTATCTCGAAAATTGCGATCGCAGCGACATTTTATCCTTGTAAAAATATCATTGTGAGGATTCATCAAAAATAAATATAATTTGTCACTTATAGTCTGTAGACATATAGTCTACATTCTGGGCAAGATTAAAGCGTGAAGCAAAAAGATAAAACGGACATCAAACAGCGCTTTGGGCTTGCTATTAGAAAGCGTAGGCACGAATTGGCTCTATCGCAAGAAGAGCTTTCTTTTAGATCCGAATTACACCGGACATATATTTCAGATATAGAGAGAGGTTCCCGCAATCCCTCCCTGGAAAATATTGCTAAGTTAGCCAAGGCGTTAGAGATTTCTGTTTCCCATCTCTTTGCTAACTATGATATTGAGACAGAAGATAGTGACTAGATATAAAGATTGGTTTACAGAAAACAAAAATAATAAAATTTCAATCAATAGCAGAGCAATCTATAAAGACTTGTCCTCTCAAATAGTACAACGACTTAATCACAACTTATCGGTAACAGAGATTCTCAACTGGCTGAGAAATAAAACAGTCGAAGCTTTTCTGAAAAAATTTAATAAAAATCCAGAGCTAGGTGCTTTAAACAAGTTAATAGGGGATTGGAATGAATTTATAGCAACTAGTTTGTTATCTGAAATTGTTCTGGAGATGAATCGCAATAGCCCTAAATTTATTGCTGTATTTACT
The DNA here is from genome assembly GCA_003511885.1 of Cyanobacteria bacterium UBA11153. Lineage (GTDB taxonomy): Bacteria > Cyanobacteriota > Cyanobacteriia > Cyanobacteriales > Coleofasciculaceae > Limnofasciculus. The sequence goes on along the minus strand of DOIX01000363.1, from coordinate 5,662 downwards.
CTGCCAAATTCGCGATTACAAAAAGATGAATCAGATAAAGTCTCATCTAAATTTATTAGCCTATTTAGCCAAGATGAGTTTGATAGTGCTAAAGGTTTAGCAAAAATTTCTCCCTTCAGAAACAAGATTTTTCTCCCCAGCCCAGATTATATTATTGTTGTTCTTAGTCATGGCGATATCGCCACATCTATTTACCCACTTTTGGAGGAACAAGTAAGAACTCCAGATAGTTTAGCATTGTACAACTATTTTAAGGGAAAGTTAAGAGGAGAAGACCTAAAAGCAGTGGCTTCTCTGAAAACTTCAAATCGTCCGGATCGTCGATATCAGCCCTTATTCGAGGCAGCAACGATCAAAGCTATGGGATACGCATTGCAGCAAAATTGGCGATATTATATGGTTGTCAGTGAATTAACTACAGCAGATATCACTATATTTAATACTGCTATTGCCCCTCATGGTATTGCATTAGAACAAGATTTTAAATTGGTAGATGGCACATATAAATATAACAAAAAAGATGATTTAGTGTCGTTGGTTGAAGCCGCCATTCATGAATAACTTCAAAAAAGTACTAATGGTAATTCTAACTGCTTTTGAATTGGTTCTTCATAATGCCATTCATTTCTTGACAAAAAGTCCATAATAGTTTGAGCAATCCCCTTGGCTGCTAGATAAGGTACGCCATTGCCAATCGTTTTAAACATATTAGTCAATGACATTTGTGCTGGTAGCACAAAATTTATTGGCAAAGATTGTATAGCCAGGGCTTCACTAACTGAAATGCGGCGCGGTTTATAGGGATGTAAATGAACTTCATTATTGCCATAGCAAGCTGTGGGCGAGTAACGCCATCTATGGAGGCGTTTGTAAGATTTGCGGGAATCATCTCCTTCATCTACAGAAATAAACCGTTTCCAACCTTGTCTGGGTTGAAAATGATGTTGGGAATTAGGATGATTAAGTACATTATTTTTTCTAAACCAGTATTCAACTGTTAAGTTTTGAGGAATGCCATCAGGACAAGGTATTAGAGAATTTTCTTGAAATAAATTTACATCAGGCCAAGGATAAGTAAAAATATCAGATTTTTTATATAAAATACGATCCTGCCATGGGAAAATACTTGCAGGTATAATTGTTGCATATTTGTCGATCTCAATACCCATATCTTCGATGAGATTGCGGCGAAATCCTAGGAGAATAATTCTATCTCTATCTTGTGGTACGCCATATTCTATGGCATTAATCAAACGCTCCACTAAAATATAACCGGATTGATTAAGCTTAAATTTAAGCTGTTCAAAAAAAACTCGATGTTTTTGAGTACTCCATAATCCCTTAACATTCTCGAACAAAAAGAAATCAGGTTGTTGTTGGCAAATCAATTCTATATAAGAAGCGGATAGCTTGCCATTATCACCTTCCTTACCTCGATTTTTGCCACCAACAGAGAAGTCAGGGCAAGGGGGACCACCAATAAATCCAATTATATCCCCAGACTGACGGGCATCCTGGATCGAGTATGACAGAAGAAGTGCTTTTTCTCCTTCAATCAGTTTATTGACATCCGCTTCTTCTCCCTGATGGTATCCGTATTCAGGTAAAGGTAATTTAAGATATTGCCGAGAATAACGGTATCCTTCCAAAAAAGAAGGATTAATGTCATTTACATAAACGATATCGCAGCCACTCAACTCAAACCCCAAATCGAGAAAACCAGATCCCGCAAAGAAAGAGAAAATTTTAGTGCGATTCTTCATAAGAAGCAGTATGATAAATTGAGCGATTGGGATCGAGCAAAGGCTTACGACTCATAAATCTTTATAATTGCCATATTTAATAAATAAAATTACCAAATTAAAACTCCCTAGCCCCTAGCCCCATTAAATAAAAGAAATATGAGGAATCAATCTCCATTCTTGGGGGAAAGTTTGCCATGTAAAAATTTGTTGAGCTTGATAATAATGAGCATAAGCGCGGCGAGTATTGTCCACACCGTTACCGTGGGTGCGGGTGCTGTAAGCCAGTGCCAAATTCTGATGTACCGTCGCCCATTGATTGGGGTGGTTTTCGCAGGTGTATACTTGGAGAGCGATTTCACAACAGGCGATCGCAATTTCTAAATTAATATCCCCATCTCCTTCTGGCAAGCCCCAGATAATCCCCGCTAAATCTAATAGCACATCGGCAATCCGTTTGGCTTCCTCCTGTGACACAATCGATAGTGTCAAGGTTGCCCAATTGCGCAAAACATAGATAAAGTTAGCCTCTAACAAGTCAAGGTTCTCTACTAAAAGCGGGTACACCCCATATAAATCGCCTTTGTGGGCTTCCGTTGCTTGCAAAAGTTCAACCAAAAAGGCTGGAGTCGGATCGAATGGTGCAATTAAATCTGCTACTGTAGATGGCGAGATCGCATCTTGTGGTACAAGCTTGGTGCTAATAGAATTGGGTAGCTGCATAATATAGAGGTCTCCTGAACAGTGTAGTTTGTTGGCGTAGGTGTGTTGTAAGGTTTTGATAGTCTTAAGAACCACCTCTGTACCAACCATACCTTCTACTACTAGCTTCTGTAGCTCATTATTACCGTCCGGAAAAAAAAATACTTTTTTTTGAAATGGGGAATGGAGAGTTTTGGGTTTTGAGGAATGAGTTTTCCATCTCCCCTGCTCCCCACTCCCTACTCCCCACTCCCCACTCCCCACTTTCTACTACTAAGTATGAAAAAGTAGTATATGCTGTAAACTAGCCCCGCCCTATTAAGGCAGGGTTTTTAAATACCCTCAGCTATCTGTACTGAGCAAATTAAATCTCTGGCAGAATTAAGCTGAAACCCTGTTGTGGCAACGTCTCTGGCTCCCCTCTCTTTGCCTTCGAGGGGCTGGGGGTGAGGGCGATAACGATACATTGTGCAAGAGGTATATTCAACTGTGGAGAGGTACACACCCTGCCCTGCCTTTCCACCTGCCGCCAAACCGAATCTAGGAATGGTGGGATTCCCCAGGCAGGAATTAAGATGAACTTTGAAGCAGCACTCCAGGTGGCAAATGAGGCATTTTTTGCCCACACCCAACGTTATCTAAGTGATGTTGAAGTCACGCTCCTCCGGGGGGCTTGGGAAAACCAGACCTATCAAGAGATGTCAGAAAACACTGATTATACAGCTAATTACTTGCAACGGACAGTCGGACCAAAGTTATGGAAGCAACTTTCTGAAGCCTTGGGCGAATCCGTCAGTAAAACCAATTTCCGGGAAGCCTTGAAGCGGGAAATGTTTCATCGCAATCCGGCTGCGATATCAACAGTACCCCCTTCGCCAGTGAGCGTCGAATTTCCTGATAAACCCGTGGCATTGGATTCCCAGTTTTATATCGAGCGTCCCCCGATTGAGCTAGATTGTTATCAGGCGATCGTCCAACCGGGTGCGCTCATCCGGATTAAAGCGCCACAGCAGATGGGGAAAACTTCCCTACTCTACAGAATTCTCACCTACGCTACTACTCAGGGCTATCGCACGGTGCGTTTGAATTTGCGGGAAGCTGAGGGGGCAGTATTTAGTAGTCTAGATAAATTTTTACGTTGGTTTTGCGCTAATGTTACGCTCCAGTTAGAATTACCGAATCAACTGGATAATTATTGGAATGAGGAAGTAATTGGTAGCATGGTAAGCTGCAAAACCTACTTCCAATCTTATCTCTTAAAACGGATCGATACTCCTCTTGTCTTAGCCTTAGATGAAGTGGATCAAGTATTTCAGTATCCTGATATTGCGAAATACTTCTTTCCCATGCTGCGAAGTTGGCATGAGGAAGCCAATAATCGGGCAATTTGGCAGCAAATGCGACTAATCGTCGTCCATTCCACCGAAGTTTACATTCCCCTCAATATTAACCAATCTCCCTTTAATGTCGGATTACCCGTAGACTTAAAAGAATTTACTCCCCATCAAGTTGCGGATTTAGCCACCTGTCATCAATTAGATTTACATCCAGAAGAGGTGGAACAAATCATGTTAACAATTGGCGGACATCCTTATTTATTGCGATTAGCATTTTATCACCTCACTCGTCAAGATATCAGCCTATCCACCCTATTACAAGATGCCCCAACCGACGGTGGAATTTACAGCGACTATTTACGCCGACATCTAGTCACCCTCAAACGACATCCCCAACTAGCCGCTGCCCTCAAACAAGTAGTAACTGCCACCAAACCAGTCCGTTTAGACACAATTCAAGCTTATCAGTTACACAGTATGGGCTTAATTCAACGACAAGGAGATCTCGTCATACCTAGCTGTGAATTATATCGTCATTATTTTCGCGATCGCTTGGGCGAAGCAGGATAGTCAAAACTCAAAACCAAGAACTTTAGCAACAGCTAGGCAGGCAAAATCCTGAATGGACAGCGGCTAGAAAGGGAGGCAAAGATTCAAATGGCAATACAAGCTGTTATGCCATGGGGGGATTTATTCCTTAGTGAATGGGCTTCCCATCACATTCATCCTCGTGGGTGGGGGTAATGAAGCCACTAATTGGCAATATAGCACTACCAAGACACGTTAGGACGTTGTTTTAACGTCAATTTATCTTTCATTAGATAAAAATATGAGCAATTTATCTGATATTTTGCAAAAAATTAAGAAAAGTCCTTCTTTTTACCTAGGCAGATACTCAATTGTGAGTTTTCAGTCATTTTTGTGCGGGTATGGTGTAGCTGAGAGGGAAGCAGGCTTACCCAAAACATCAGAAAATAATAAATTTGGCGAGTTTCAAGAATGGATACAAAAAAGGTTTTGTATTGAGTCAACGCAGTCTTGGACTAGCATAATTCTGTTCTATTATGAAGATGAAAGAATCGCATTGGATAAATTTTTTGAACTGTGGTCAGAATTTTTAAACCGGGAGAAACACTCAGAAATTGACAACGCTAGTGATTCAAGTTCTAGCGATATCCGACATATAAAGCTAGATTTATATGAACTATTGAAGCAAATCAAGAAAAGACCGCCCATGTACTTATATCGGTACTCAATTTTGAGTTTTTTCGCATTTTGGTCTGGCTATAAAATTGCCAGAGAGCAATTTGGTATTCAGCCAACAAGGCAACATGAGGAATTTGAAGAGTTTCTCCGTTGGATACCGGAAAGACTTGAAGTTAAGACAGGGCAATCCTGGGCAAGCATCATTCTCTTCTATTCTCCAGATGAAAGAAGCGCCCTAGATACATTTTTTGAACTTTGGTCAGAATTCTTAAATCCAGAGTAACTATCAGAAATGGACAATGTTAATGATTTCAACTTAGAGTCTAATGATGATAACTGAAACCAAGAGACAGATTATGAGCAATTTATATGAGCTTTTACAGAAAATCAAGAAAAACCCTTCTATGTACCTGGGCAGAAAATCAATTTTAAGTTTTCCCCCATTTTGGTATGGATATACAATCGCAGAAGATCAATTTAGGATTCAGGCAGATCATCAAGTTATGATTCAGGCTAGACGACAAGAGCGAAAATTTGAAGATTTTCTCAAATGGATACGAGAAAAATATCAAGTTCAGACGAGCCAATCGTGGGCTAAGATAATTCTCTTCTATTCTGAGGATGAAAGAATAGCTATAGACAGATTTTTTGAACGGCTCTCTTTCAAGTCAAGTG
>DOIX01000362.1:65506-70326 GCA_003511885.1 Cyanobacteria bacterium UBA11153 | reverse complement strand
CAATGCTTCGCCCTTCTGATTGCAAGAAAAAATCAGAAATACTCGATTATCTCACAGCAAATAAATATAACATCAATTCCCAATCTCAAATCCCAAATTTCCAATCAGATGACTTAGGATTTATCGATTCCGAAGGTTACCTAACCATTATTGGGCGTAGCAGTCACAAAATTATTACAGGTGGAGAAAATGTCTTTCCTTCTGAAGTAGAAGCAGCAATTTTAGCCACAAACCTGGTAAAAGATGTTTGTGTCATTGGAGTAGCAGATAGTTATTGGGGTGAAGCAGTTACAGCCCTTTATGTTCCCAGTTTGCCAGAAACATATCCCGACTTATTACGAGAAGCCATTGCTAATAAATTATGTAAATTTAAGCATCCTAAATATTGGATACCTGTTGAGATAATACCGCGCAACAGTCAAGGTAAAATTAATTACGCAGCAATTAAACAACTCCTCCCAAATTCTTTAGCTTAGTTATTAGTTATTAGCAATTAGCTATTAGCAATTAACCACGATAATCTCACCTCCAATTCACAAAACCTCAACCCTCCCATCATCTTGAAGATAAACAGAGCGATCCCCTGGAATACGCGCACCAGGGCGTACTTCTATCCGTAAATTTCTACTATCAGTTTTCAGAATATTTAATTTTAAAGGCAATCCTTGAATATCCCAAAACGTCATAGAGAAATTAGGATTTGTATTACCTCCTTTCACAAAAGATTGTACCTGCCCGGGAACGATGGCTATCGCATCTGTGCCGTATAACTGCTGAATTTGGACTAAACTTTGGGTAAGGTTAACTACTTCCACAGTAATCCGTTGCCCCGGTACAAACTTAATCGGTTGTACCCCACAACTGCTACCCGCCGCACAAGTGCCAGCCTTCACCTTACGATATTCTCCATCTACAGTAAGTAGCAAGAATCCAGCTACTAAAGCAATTGGTATAAATTTACTTTTCACAAAAATACTCATCGCCTATACTCCTCTTCTTCAACTAATCTAAGATCCCCCTAAATCCCCCTTTTCAAGGGGGACAGAAAACACACCCTAGCCCCCAGCCCCTTTATTTACAAGTAATACCTCACCGTAGTCACCACCCGACTTTTCTTAGCACGTAAAGCAGATTTCAAAAAGAAACTAGTTTGGTTATGTAGCAGACTTTCCCACCAATTTCGAGTCACAAAAGCCGGAATAATTACCGTAGATAAAGCATCCGGATAGCGAGATTCAAAATATTTGACAAACTCAATAATAGGAGAAATCAGGGAGCGATAGGGCGAATCTAAAATCACCAAAGAAATATCACCCGCTAACTCTTGCCAACGTTGTTGTAGTTTTTCCCTATCCGTAGTACCAATATCCACATGAATTGCCACAATTTCATCAGCAATACTCCGGGCATAATCGAGAGCTTGTAAAGTACCTTGATGGAGTTGACTGACAATAACCACAGCCGGATGACTAACTGCCTCCGTTTTCTCTCGGAAAATATAGAGCCGAGGTGCTACTTCTTGAATACTGAGACGCTCAGAAACATACTTATAATGACGGTTGACTGCTAAAAAGAAGCTAACAACTAAAGGAATTGCCACCACAATCAACCAAGCACCTAAAAGGAATTTAGTCATGACAATTACACCCAACACGAGGAATGTTACCAACGCACCAAATCCATTCATTACAGCACTAGCTTGCCAACCTTTACTTTTTTCCTTAAACCAATGCACCACCATTCCAGCTTGGGATAAAGTAAATGAAGTGAAGACACCTACAGCGTAGAGGGGAATAATTTGATTTGTATTTCCTTTGAAAAGGATCAGTAAAAAAGCCGCCAAACAGCTTAAAAATATAATCCCATTGGAATAGACTAAGCGATCTCCTAATAGTGCTAATTGTCGCGGCAAAAAGCCATCGCGGGCTAAAAAGTAGCAAAGTCTAGGAAAGTCCGCAAAACTAGTATTTGCTGCCAACATTAAAACAAATAAAGTAGCGACTTGCAGGACAAAATATACTAAACCATTACCGAAAACTTGGCGGCCTAATAAAGAAACTACCGTTTGTCCTGCTTGAGGCACAACATGATAAACTTGGGTCAAGTAAGTAATACCCAGAAACATAGAGCCTAAAACCAAACCCATATAAATCAAGGTAATGCGCGCATTTTTCCACTCTGGTTGCTTAAATGCTAACACCCCATCAGATATCGCTTCCACTCCCGTTAATGCAGTACAACCTTGAGAAAATCCCTTTAAAATCAAGAATAAACTCAGAGAATGTGTAGCAGTAATTTCTGGATAACTCCCATGTACTTGTCCTGTCAATTGTTTAAACAAACCGCTGAAAATTAAAACAAATATACAGCCAATAAAGCTATATGTAGGAATCATAAAAATTTGACCAGACTCCTTTACACCCCTCAGATTTGCCAGCATGATTAAGAAAACAAAAAGCAAGCACAGCCCCACTGATATATCCTGGAGTTGTGGAATAGCAGAAGTAAGGGCGGCAGTCCCCGCCGAGATACTAACCGTCACCGTCAGGATATAATCAATCATTAGAGAAGCGCCAGCCACCAATCCCGGATAAAGCCCCAAATTTTCCCGCGCTACAATATAAGAACCACCACCTTTTGGATAGGCTTTAATCGTTTGTCGATAGGACAGGATAATAATAGTCAGTAGTACAATAATTCCAAAGGCAATTGGCAAAGATAAACTGAGGGCACCGCTACCTGCAAGCACCAGCACCAAGAGAATTTCTTCCGTAGCGTAGGCAACTGATGAAAGCGCATCCGACGAAAGTACCGCCAAGGCAGCCGCATTACTCAATCTTTCTTCGGAGTGGGCACTAGTGGGCAACTCATCACCCAGTAAAAGTCGCTTAAATGAAAAGTAGAAGGACATAAACAGTCCACCTGGTTGAGATAGTTCGATCAGATATAATATCATCTACCCAAAGGGATTCACTTGTGGGTAAACTCAGGAAAAATTTACTTTTCGTAATTAAACCTAAAACCCAGCATTCTCTACCACTCCGCTAATTTCAAGATACTACTCTCAGGATTTGGTAAGGTTTATGATTCTCTTCCCATTGTTTAATTGAGGCATAAAGTTGTGTTTTGTGCAAATAAGACTCCTCATAGGCAAGTCTCAACTCTCTCTCCAATATATCCGGTTTAACATCATTGTAGTTCCACGAACCCCATTTTTTACTCAGTCCTATTGACAGAATACAAATCAAATCGTCTCCGCAACATACTTGCCAAGGATCGTAACTATCATGTTAACTCAACAGTTAAATCCCAGCGATCGTGAATTATATCTGGTGAGTGGGTAGCCATTAAAATATCAATTTACACTAAACGTAATTGATTCTTTACCTCTCCTTCTACCTCCTCATCCTCTTCCACATCCAACCATTTATCTGTATATCCCTCTAAAAGACATTGTGCTGCTTCCATCATTTCGGCGGCAATATCTTTTAATTCTTTCTTATTTTCCAAATAAGCTTGGAGTGCATCGATTGGATTAATACTGCTACCTACACCTAATTCTGGTAAGCGAGGACGGGCTAATTGACTGACGAATTCTGGGCGAATAGTATGACTGTGAGCTTCGCTTAAAGCTTGGTGAATGGCGCTATTATCGATTAAGTCTAATTGTTCAGAATTCAATTTGTAAATTATCCGAACTACCGCGTTTTTAATGTCTTTTTTGGCAATGGTTTTCAGTAATTTGGTTTGAGGATCTTCTTCTTCCGATACATTCACTTCAATCGTCAAGAAAGTACGGGCTGGTAAGGGACAAAACTCCCACTCCACCTTGCCTTTATCTAGCTGAACAAAAACATACCCTTTTGCTTCCTTTTCTTCGCTAAAATCAACTCTTTCAATACTGCCAGGATAAATGATTGGCGGGTTATTAGACGGGTTTAAATTTTGATGGCGGTGGACATGTCCTAGGGCGACATAATCAAACTCGGATCTGGTTAATATTGATATGGGAATTGTGAATCCTTTCCCTACGGCGAGAAATCTTTCTGCTCCTAAATTAGCCCGATCCGCCATTAAATGAGCTAATAATATAGTTGGTACTTCGGGATCCAGACGGCGAATTTCTCCTTCCAATACCGGATGGAGACGCTGAGTTAATAACTCGTTTACCTCAGCTAATGCTAAACCTTCCGTTTCTTTTCTCGTTAGTAAGGTGGAACGAGTTAACCATGGTAAAGTAATCACCTGGACTAAACCATTACGGGTTTGGATGCGATGAGTTTCAATCGAGTCGCCAACGATAAATCCGGGCACGCCTAATGTACGATAAATACAGAGACTTGCTCCCCCATTACCTTGGGAGTGCTGGTCATGATTTCCTACTAGTAAAACCGTGGGAATATCTGCATCCACTAGGCGGCGAAATTGAGTGGCAAATGCTTCTTGAATATAGGGTGCTGGTGTGGCATCGGGAAAAGCATCGCCACCAAACAAAACTAAATCGACTGGTTCATTAATGGCGCGATCTATAGATTTTGATAGGGTATTGATAAAATCTTCTAATCGCGTATTTACCCCAGTGGCAGGATTAATTTTGCCGTGGGAGAAGCCACTACCGATATGAATGTCAGATAGGTGAAGTATTTTAATCATGGGGAATGGGGAATGGTATTTCTATAAATTTGATTGATTTATTTCACATTAGTAACTATGTTCTGTACACAATCAACATTTAATTTATTGTCTACAAATTCTGTAGAGGTGAAGCATTCCGGCAATTATTCATCGCGTAAACCAAGATACAGCGGTTCCCGCTCTTA
>DOIX01000362.1:5108-65275 GCA_003511885.1 Cyanobacteria bacterium UBA11153 | reverse complement strand
ATTAACAAACCAATTGCTTAAATGTTGAGGCTCGATTAAGTGTACCTCATTACTGCGGAAACCGCTGTATTTATATCCGAATGCTTCACCCTTTCACACAGCAGCCAAGGCGAAGCATAGTCTTTTGTAAGCTTTGCTTACAAAAGACTATCATCTGGTAATTCCAGATCTCTATATCCGAATGCTTCATCCTTTTCCACAGCAGCCAGGGCGAAGCATTCGGAGACAAAACATAGTGTTTAAGCAAAGTCTTGTCGCCCGAATGCTTCGCCCCTACATCTAAAACTCGTGCTGGTATAAGTGGCAGACCTGTATTTGATGAAAATGGTCAGTCCAGACTGGATATTAACCTTAGAGTAGAAACAACCACCATAATGTCAACTATCGATAATATCCATTATTGAACAAGCAGGAGCAATTAACCATTAGCTAATAGCCATTAGCCATTACCATTCGCGTACAAAGAGTAAACCTGACCATCAATTAACAGTCGAGTAATACCCTTAGCTTGCAAATGGGAACTAGTTTTCTGAAGCATTTGAGCATCGGGAACTTTAATAACTCGCTGGGAACGATTAGAAAAACGTCGTGCCACGCGATGATTATCAAATATTGGTAATGTTTTTTGCTGAATTTCTTCAAAGGGAATTTGTCCCAAGTCGCTAAACTCCTTTAGGGGTCTAGTAATCAATTCAGCGGCTCTATCTACTACTAAATAGCAAATTTTAGGTAAGGCGGCTTCAGATAAAGGTAAAACTTTAACATTAATGCCACTCTTAACATGAGGAGCGAGGATTCCGTCATAACCTTGAAGATCTAAATCTTCATCATCCCAATCATCATCTAGATCCTCATCTAACTCCTCATCTAGATCCTCATCTAACTCCTCATCTTGCCATCCATTGTTCAAGTCTTCATCCACCAATTCCTCAAAATTGCTGGTTTCTCCTTGGATCATCTCAACGAGAATATCCTCTGGTTGATTGCCATAACTTTTGGATTCGTGAAGATTAAGCTTTAGGGGTAATTCAGTTTGGATAGCTCTGAGATCTTCATCAGATTGAGAGCTAAACGAAGAGCGCTTCCGTCGCCTGCGTCTATCGCTATCTGAAAAGTAACCCCCAGCCTGCTCTGAGAATTGATCTTCTTCAGTATTTATAGGTGGCTCATTCATAGAGACAAGAGGGGATAATTTATCTCCCACCACCATATCGGTGACACTCGACGGTTGAGATTCTTCAGAAATACTCAAGGAAGCACCACCAGGGGTACGATTCAACCGCTTTTGTTGAATTAGCGCTTCGTATTCTGACTCTAAGAGCGTATTTTTGAGGAAGCGACTAATTGTCGAGTTACTGACACCATAACGTTCCGCCAGAGTTGAGGTTGTCTCGTCTGGTTGTCGATAGAGTTTCAGAATATCTTTTTTGTCGGTTTCAGACAGTTTTCTAGGACTCATGGCTTACCTTAAGTGCGCCGACGACTACTACGACGGGATCGGCTTGATACGTCATATTCAAGAGCAGCCCCTATAGCAAATAGTACCGCACTGAAAATAAAAAATACATCTAGTAGACCCCCACTTTCATATTCTTGACCTTTAGCTTGTGCGATCGCATCGGCATACTTAAACCCCATATCTGCAATATAGAGCGACAACGTTGCAGCAGCAATCATCCGCCAGGATTGGGCAAAACGTCCGCCCCAAAATGCTAATAATAGCGTTGAAGCCAGGATCAGGAGACAAACATCCAAAACAATATAGAGGAAATTGACCGATCTGGATAGGGGACTCAGGATATTGTCTGTAGTTACCACCCAAGCGGGCAAATTTTTGGCTGTTTCGAGTGCCTCTGAGGCTGAATCATCTGCCACTGGTGCGGCAAACAAAATCCAAATCGCCAACGCAATCCCTACAGCGGCGATTGCCCCAACAGTTCCCCACTGCCACATTTCCAAGTTTAAACGCCTAGGAAGAACAGCTAACACCATTCCCCAGCCAATCGATATGTAGGAAATCAAGTAAAATAAATCGGCTGGGGATACATCAGGATCTAGATGAAAATGTAGCTCCCACACCCCAAAAATCACATTGGCGATCGAGTAGGCCAGCATTCCCATGCCAATGCCCAGCCAGACATTACGTCCGCTAGGAATCTCAGGGCTACCCCAATTCCTGTAACAGAGTAAAGCTGCTGCGATAAAAGGCACGCACTCGAGAATATATGTGCCAAATAAGTACCCAAATCTGTCCTCTCCAGGAATCGTGACGCTAAACAGGAGAAAAAATAACAGAGATCCTACTGCCCAAGCTATCCCCCCATAGACAATATTCTGACCTGTGAGGACGGATTGAATTGGAGATGACTTATTTGACTTATTTTTTAGAGAACTCCTCATAATATTTTGATATCCCTGGTAATGGAAATTACATTAATTTGCTGAAACTTCGCTCTTGGTCAACCAGGTTGGCTGTGATGGGAGCCAGCAACGGACACAATTGTTTAACCGCCCTCTGGATTATCGCCATAATTTCCCCAGGGGAGAAGATTTCAGCCACTCCAGAAAGTGGGTGCGATCGCTATCTGGCATCTCTTGCAATATATCGCTCACGCCTACTGCAAAGTTTGTATTACCAAAATAGCCTTTTCCCAAACGATATAGTTCCTGCAACAGCGCGATTAGATGATGTTCTTGCCAAGGGGGAATCTGTAGGTTATTCAGGGGATCTAGGGTGAGTAAGTGTTTCACCGCTTCTGGGGACTCAGCCTGGGGAAAGTGCCACTGATGAAATATTTCCCCAATATCTTTCTCAAATAACCCGGCTTGTCTGTGCCCCAAGAGATCCTCAACTTCAGCGAAAACCGTTTGTAACAGTAGCAGACACGCTTGGGTGTAGGGAATGATTTTGACATCAAGCCCGATTTCATTGCCAATCTGTTCGATCCGGATTCTCCCCCAAACACTATAACGGTCTGGTTCTTCCAACAGAACACAGGCTTTGCCCCGGTTATCGGTAAGATCTCGCCAGAAAGCCTTCGCTTCTTCACCACGCTCGGGAGGAAATACGCTGATTAAGCGAAAGGTTTGTCCCTGATAGCTGAGAACCGGAATTTGCAGCTCCCGCTTGGGGTGCTGCATGGTAGATATTTCAACGTCCTGCCTTTTGAGAATAAACATAACGATGGCGGATGATTCTTGACCAGGGTGGGCTAAAAGGGGATTTCAAATAGAACTTGTATCCACAGCGGGTAATATTGGCACGGAAACGGTAAAAAGATACAAGTAAACGGCATATCGCTCAACAATGCTCTTAGGGAGGCTGAAGCCTCTTTGCCCGATGTGTCCCCGGACTAAAGTCACGGGGTTTTCAGGTATGCCCCTTATAAGACATAAAAACCTACCTCCGAACTGGGGGAAAGTATTCAATTGAGGCAACTCCGTGTAAGACTAGGATAGCAGACTGCCTTTGTGGGAAAAGGATTGCGCCAGGTAACCGCTTGTCAAGGCAGCTCGATAAGTGTCACAATATCCCTAACATCTCAGATGGCTCAACTGCTCTTGCGATTTTCGGCGCGATCGAGTAAGTTAGTGGTTTAATGTTGGTGGTATCAGAGCCAATCCATTTTTGATGCTCTCGTAGCTCAGGGGATAGAGCAAGGGATTTCTAATCCTTTGGTCGGGGGTTCAAATCCCTCCGAGAGCGTATTCTGAAACGGAGTAGGGGTGCTAGGGGCTGGGGAGACAAGGGAGACTTTTTTTTCTCCCCACTAGGGCATCCGCTGTACCACTAGCCACTTCGGGATCCGCTGTTCCACTCCCTATTCCCTATTCAGCAGATGGAATTAATTCTCTACACTAAACCCGGTTGCCATTTGTGTGAGGGTTTACACGAAAAACTAGAACAGATTCAAGGTTTAAATCTTGTACTGGAAGTACGAGACATTACTAACAGCGAGGATTGGTGGCAAGCTTATCAGTACGAAGTACCTGTCTTGTGCTGCAAGATTTCTGGCAAAGAACAACCCCTCCCTCGTCCTTCTCCACGATTAACGGTACAGCAATTGGTACAAATGTTACAGAAATATATACCAGGAAATTAGTCAAATTGAGGAGGAGGGGGAAGAGGGGGAAGAGGGAGGGAAAAAAGAATGTCTTCCTTGTCTTCCTTATCTTCCTTGTCCCTTCCTTTCCCATTCCCCATTCCCGTGTGTGAGGATTTAATTTGATGAAGCTGCGCGATTTATTAGCAACAATTCCAAATATTGTGTCAATTACGAATCATCCAGCTATGGATGTTGAAATTACCGGAATTTCTACTAATTCTCACGCCTGTAAATCAGGTGATTTGTTTATCGGGATGCCGGGAACCAGAGTTGATGGCGGAGAATTCTGGGAAAGTGCTATTTCTGCGGGTGCAGTAGCAGGATTAATTTCTGCCCAAGCTGTCGCCAAATGTCCGCCCACAGCAAAGGAAAACTCAGGAGAAATTCCCTGTGTAATTGCAGCAGAGGATATGACTGCTGCCTGTGCTTCTGTGGCGGCGGCTTTTTACGGTTACCCAGCCCAACAGATGAAAATGATTGGGGTGACAGGTACAAATGGTAAAACGACTACCACTCATCTGATTGAATTTATCCTCACTCATGCCCAGTTGCCGACAGCACTTTTTGGTACTCTTTATGCCCGTTGGCAAGGTTTTGAGCAAACGGCAGTTCATACTACCCCTTTTCCTGTTGAACTGCAACAACAACTGAAGTTGGCAGTTTCAGCAGGGTGTGAGTTTGGGGTAATGGAAGTGAGTTCCCATGCCCTGGCACAAGGTAGAGTGATGGGGTGTGGCTTTGAGGTAGCTGCGTTTACTAATCTTACCCAAGACCATTTGGATTATCACCGCGATATGGAGGACTATTTTGCTGCCAAAGCTTTGCTATTTTGTCCAACTTATCTCCAGGGTAAGGCAATTATTAATGCTGACGATGAATACGGCCAAAGATTAATTGGGCAACTTAAGCCAGAACAAGTTTGGAGTTATAGCATAGAGAAAGAATCAGCCGATTTATGGCTGAGTGAATTAAACTATGGATCGACTGGAGTGAGTGGTATTCTCCATACTCCTATGGGAGAGGCTTCTTTCCAATTACCTCTGGTAGGTCAGTACAATTTATCCAATATGCTGGCAGCAGCGGGAACTGTGTTACATCTGGGACTAAGTTTAGATGGAGTGGTAGCAGCATTACCGCAATTTACAGGTGTACCCGGCAGGATGGAAAGGGTACAAATTAAACCGGATCAGGATATTAGTGTAATTGTTGATTATGCTCACACTCCCGATAGTTTAGAGAATTTGCTCAAGGCTTCTCGCCCCTTCATTCAGGGCAAAATGATTTGCGTTTTTGGCTGTGGGGGCGATCGCGATCGCACTAAACGTCCCAAAATGGGTAAAATTGGCGCGGAGCTTGCCGATATTGCGGTTGTGACTTCAGATAACCCGCGCACCGAAGATCCAGAAAAGATTCTCCAAGATATCCTAGAAGGAATTGAGCCATCAGCCAAACCTTTGGTAATTTGCGATCGCGCTGCAGCAATTCGCACTGCTATCCTAGAAGCACAACCAGGAGATGGGGTTTTAATTGCTGGGAAGGGGCACGAAGATTATCAAATTCTCGGTACGGAGAAAATCCATTTTGATGACAGAGAAGAGGCGCGAAAGGCTTTAGCGGCAAGATTTGGGGGGTAGAGGCCCAGTAACGGGGATTTTGTATCATACCTACCAGCTACATCCGCCACCCAGATGTGGCGGCATTTTATCATGGCGAGCTATTGTCTGGCAGCGATCGCGATCGCTGATTTATGTGTTCCCTGTTACCTGGAAATGGAGATCGGGGAACTATTATGCAGGGGCTGATGAGAGTTTCTAGCCCCGGAAAATCGAATGGGGAGTGGGAGAGCGGATGCTCGAAGCTTTGAGTGGGAGAGTTTTGAGTTTTGAATGAGAAACTCTTGTGCTGTTCCCCATTCCCAATTCCCCATTCTCTATTGCCTTTAACTCTCTTGACATTGCTTAACACTTTATTACATCTTGTAATAAGAAATATCATCAAATTCAAAAAGCTGTAAATGATTGCCAAAATTAACAAAATAACATCCATCCTCATCAGGGTGGTTTTTACCCTAGTAGCTTTCATCGTTTTGGGAATTTCCGTTGTCATTGCCACTCTTGACACCCTAATTTCAACACTCCTTTCACAAGTGAAAAACTTAAGAAAACCTAAAATATTTAGTGATGTGGTGGATTAGAGTGTAGTGACTAAGAGTCACAACGGATGGTATGGCTAAAATCACCATCTGGATTGAGGGAAAAAATGCGTTCTGCCATCTTTAAGGTTTTGTTACCGAAGCTACTGAAATAGCTACCAAACCAACGCCTATTGCTGCCATCAATACTTTCTCCGTAGAAGTAAAAAGTGGAATTTCTGGTTCTGATGTCCTGAATATCGGTTGCTAAAACAAGTTTATCGTTACCTGTAACAGTCCACCAGCCTAATGTCACCCAAGTATCGCTGAGGTCTTGAATTCTGAGAGCGGTTTTGATAGGGTGAGGACAAGTATTATTCAAAAGAATACGCCGTCCAGGATTATATCCTGGTATAGTGAAGATATTGCCAGGGGCGCGATCGCACCTGACGGTGGGTTCGTTGATTTGCCATTCGACGAAACAGCGTTGGGCGGTGGCAATTTTGGGGTGGATGGTGAGAATGGTTAGAGTGGTAATTAAAAAAGTTGTAAATCCAGATATGATCTTAGGAATCATGACGATAATCTTTCCCCCATGCACCTTTCTGCCAAAAATAATTTTCTCGGATAACTTTGGCTGGATTGCCAGCAATTAACGCATTCTCAACATTAAAATTTTGGGTGAGGACACTGCCCAAACCAATCAGATTATTATTACCGATTACGACTCCCGGTGCTAATTTAACACCCGATCCAATATAGCAATCTTTGCCGATAGAAATAGCTCGATCCACTGCCCCTGCACCATGAGTCCAAAATTCGCTGCTTTTACCTGCTAGCCATGAGTTTTCATTTAACTCAAAACCGCCCGATGTATCGATAAAATGGAAATTAGTAATCAATGTCTTTTTCCCAATTTTACAGGTTCTGAGATACTGAGAGTCTGGAAAATTCACAACCCATTCACCGCAGTTAAAATTATTTTTATATCCAATGAACGATCCTTCATCAATTTCCAGGCGATAGGGACCAACAAATTTATTAAATTTGCCGATTTTGGCATCAATGATAGTCGCTTCATCAACGGCGATGACGGTAAACAAACCAATTCTAGACGAAAAAGAAATCTGGTATTTTAAGATAATTCTGTAAAAGATTATTCTGAATAAATTACAGGGAATCGCACTAATAATAAACGCTAGGATCTTTTTTAACATATATATCGAGCCATCAACGATAGTAATTTAATAATTAAAGAGTAAAAAATGTAACTATTGAGATCTCATGGGTAACGAGTCAGATAATCGAATCGAAATTTTGTAAAGAAGAGGAGGCTTCCGATGAAGGAAAAGATACTTGGAGATTCGCATTTTTACCCCCCCCAGCCCCGTTATTAAAGAGGCGATCGAGAATATAAGGTGCATGTTTGCCTTATTTAATTAGTTATGATTCCTTCGGATAAATCATTAAATCCTCACAACCTTTATAACTAACAATCTTAGCAGGAACACCGACAGCTACAGCATTATTGGGCAAATCTTTTGTCACAACAGCATTGACTCCAATCGCCACATCATCGCCAACTTTTATGGAACCTATAATTTTAGCACCAGCTCCTATGCAAACTCGATTGCCAATTTGAGGACACCCTTTATCATTTCCCCTGCCTCCCCACCCAATCGTTACATCTTGTCCCAAAGTGCAATATTCACCAATTTTAGCATTGTAATGGACAAAAATTCCACCGAAGTGAGGGATATAAAGTCCTTTACCGATGTCTGTCTGTTTGGGCAAATCAATTCCGGTTGTAATTTCGATCAGTTTATGCCATACAACGCAAAATAAGAGCAAAATCTGTCTAATTGCGGGTAAATGAAGTTCGGTATAAACCCAATGACTAAATCTATATTCAGCCAGTGCCCATAAACCTTGCCTGGTTAAGATAGAAATGAGCCAGCTTCGCTCATCCATTGCGACGTAACGATCTATATCTGCTCTAAATGCGTCGATCATTTGACCTCCGATAAATATGCGACTTATTGTGTGAATATATCTTTGTGTTGAATGGAGTGTTTAAGTAGCGTGACTAATTGCGATCGCCATCGAGTAATATCAAATCCGGGTTAGCTACCCCCATTATCTTCAAAAACCCTCTTAGGCAAGAGGCTGGGGGCTGGGGAGAAAAATCATTGAGATGATAACGGGGGTTTTAAAAGCGGATTTGGTATAATATGGTAATTATTATTCATCTAATCCTCCTTTTTATTTATGTTTAAACTGCCACAAGGTTTGAAATTTATCGCGGTGGATTTCCACCAGGTTATCTTTAAATGAATCAATGGTTGCCAATATTTCTCGATCGTTTCTCGTCTCTAGTTGATTTCCCAAACCTGGTGGAGGAGTTAAAGCCCAAGAGGAAATAATTACATTACCCTGATGATGTTCTTGGATTGTTTTCACAAGTTTGCCACTATCTATTGATGAAGCAGGCAGTATTGTCCCATCGGTATAAAATTCTAGATATCCTGTACAGATATAACCACACTCGGTTATAATCAAGTCACTTTTTGTCGTGCGAGCAATTAAAAAAGCATTAGCCTGATACCAATAATCTGTTTGACGGCTAGAGTACGGTAAGGCTCCTCCCAAAAGATTCGCTAAAAACATGGTTACTAATAATATAAAATATAAAGCAGGCTTAATATTGTCAGCCCATATATTTAACTGTATGGCTATCCATAAATAAAAAATTGGAGTAACTGCAATCCAAAATTCTATATTATCTGGCTCCCATAAAATTATTGCACCTCCATATATTGCTAAGAACCAAATACAAAAAATCGATAATATCTTTCTAGGTAAATTATCATTGTCTTTTGCTCTATTTTTTTTTATAAAAATACTTTGAGCCAATCTAGCTAATAATATTCCCGCAATTATTCCACTTATAACCATTGATACTGAGATGATTAATAGCCTATAATTACTTATAGAATCTGCCAAATATTGTTCCTCAACAATTAATTTATTAGGAAACATAGATTGGGCAAATTTTGAGAACCATTGATAACCAAACAAAAAATTAGTTCCCCAAACTGTTTTAATCATACCAACTACTGCTTTCAAGGGTGAAGTCCATGAAAATGGTGTGAATAACCCTCCTCTAGCTGAACCTTTTGCCCAAAGTATTGCTTCACTTAAATTAGTGGTATTAAAGATGGTATAGCTAACGTATAAGTAGGTTGTACCTACAATCGAAATAGCTGTACCCAGGAAAACAGAGATCCTACTGACTAAGAATGCTATTCCGGTATGGCGGTGAAACTTTCTCCATATCTCAAATAATGTCAAAGCTATGACGGGTATTAAGAATACGTGTTGTTGGTGTATTAATGTGGCTAATGCGGCATAAATTCCCAATCGGATAATAGGGAATAATTTGGGCATTACGAAATTTTGCGCATGAGGATTGTACAGGTTAACCAGTTGATATCCAGATAGGAGAACAAATAACAAGGGAGGGATATAGGTTTCCCCTTGTACGCTGTATATCCAAAATCCATAAGATGTCGTAACTAAGCCTGTCAAGAAAAGAGCTGTTCTATTGTGTAAACTTATTTTTTTTGCTAATGAATAAATTAAAAATAGACAAATAATTGCCGTGACGACAGTGACTAATTGCATCGACAATTCAGCAGTTCTTGTATATCCTAACCATATCCATACATTATAGATAATTCTGTGCAAGTAATTGAAGAGTAGGTGATTGGGATGAAACAGCTTATCTGCTGAACCATCTGTAACCTGCATAATATAATAAATCGAGTCTTCTCCCTCCGTATGATTTTTTGATAGAGTCAATAAATAAAGAAAAATTATTCCAACCAATGAGATTGTTAACCAATAATATTCGTGACGGCTGACTGTTTTTGTGTTGGCTCTTTTGCTGTCTATATTATTCATGTTATATTGACACTTTATTGCGTTTTTTCAATTTTGCCTATATAAAATAATTATAGTTATTAATTGTAACCAAAGTAATCAAAATACGATCTCAGTTCCCGATATAGATCATCATATTTTACCTCAATCTCTGGCAAGAGGCGAAGGGGACGGGATTCAATTACTGTGTTATAGGATAAAGGTGACTTCGGCTCTAATCCCAAAAAGTTTAAAATTCTCAAGACAACTGTTTCGGTATCTTGGGATAGCTCTTCATATTTAATACAGATATAGTCGGTATTGGGTACTGAGTTAACACTCTCGATGAAGTAGGATAAAGCATTAGCAACATCTTGAGTAGCTCGACGTAAAGAGCGAGAGGAAAATACTGAATTTAGCAACCGCTGATATAAAAGATGCCAAGGGTTATCGTACATTTTGTTATATTGCTTGGAGATAAGGGTGCTATAAAGACTCTTCATTTTCAGTAGGGAGCGGCTAGCTTTTAACTGAGAATTAATTATGTGAATTGGCTGTCGGTGTAGGAAAATAAATCTGGATTGAGGAAAAGCTTGCTTAATATAGAGAAAGTTGGTAAAATCCCACGGGTTTTTCAGTAAGAGATCTCGGTTTGGCTCAGAGACAAATTGTATTTTTTTACATAACTCTATAAATATCCCTAAGTTTTCTGGACATATATGGGAAGGTTTACCAGCATTTTCTAATATAAATCCATATTCTTCTGGCAGGGAGGAAGTGACAGCAACTTTGTCAATAATGCGATTTTGCAAGCCGAGGAATTGGAAATGTTCGTCCAGCTCTTTTTGCGATCGCACCTCAGTTTGATTAATCTGATGAAACAAAAGTTCATTATACTTAATAATATGGTAAGCTGTGACAACGTTAAAACATTCGGTTGCGGCTAATAATTTGTACAGCAAAGTTGTTCCAGAGCGGTGATCTCCCATAATAAAGATAGGCTGAACCTCTACATCCTTAAGTAAAGACAAATAGGAGCTATCTAGAGCTGGGCTAGCATTTTGTAAAGATTCCTCAATTTTGTTCTGTCTTAACATATTGATTTCCTGTCCTTAATAGATTACCCTCAAAACAGAACAAATATAGCAAAGGCGTTTAGCAGCTATTTTAAACTATACCCTCTCAATCCGATCCGTATTGGGTCTCTAGAGTGAGATAATACAGCTAGATCTTCTATTCTTCGTGTTCTTCAGCTAAATTTAAGATCTTTGTTACGAAAGTTATAGCGCTGCGCACTGGTGTATTTACACATCTAGAAAATAGATGATCGAGCTGGAGACTGTTATATCTTTTGTACTGTGACTACGCCAGAGTGCACTGCTATAAATATTTGACCGAAAATAGAGGAAGAGGTGCTAGAACCGATGATTAATAAGCTAATTACAAGGATTCACAATCTCAGTCCCAAGCTTCGTCAAATTATCAAAAATATAAGCTGGTTATTCGCGGATCGCATCCTGCGGATGGGGATAGGTGTAATTGTTGTAGCCTGGATTGCCCGTTATCTTGGTCTGCAGCAGTTTGGTTCCTTTAACTACGCGATGGCTTTTGTGGCATTATTTTACACATTTGCCAGACTTGGCTTAGATCGAATTGTCGTGCGCGACATCATTAACAATCCCTCTGATAAAGAAGAAATATTGGGAACTGCGTTCGCACTTAAACTGATTGGTGGTTTGATTGCCTGGTTTTTAACCATAGGAACTCTTATTTTGGTACGTCCCAACGACATGATAAGTCAATGGCTCGTGGGAATTATTGCTGCCGGAACAATTTTTGAAGCTTTTGATACTATAGATTTTTGGTTCCAAGTCAAAGTTCAGTCCAAGTATACGGTTTTAGCCAGAAACATAGTATTTATTATAATGACCGGGATCCGAATTATTTTAATCTCTATCAAAGCTCCATTGATAACTTTCGCTTGGGCAATATTCCTGGAAAATTTATTGGGAGCAGTTGGTTTAACAATTGCGTATCAAGTCAATGGGCAAAACCTAAAAGTTTGGCGTGTGAGATGGCAGAGAGCCAAATGTTTACTCAAAGAAAGTTGGAGTTTGGTGGTGGCTGGAGTAGCAATTATGATTTACCTCCGTATCGATCAGGTAATGCTGGGACAATTAGCAGACGATCGCGCCGTGGGAATTTATTCAGTCACCACAAGGTTATCAGAAATTTGGTATTTCATTCCCATAGCCATTGTATCATCTGTAGCTCCTGCAATTACTGAAGCCAAGCAAGTTAGCGAAACCATTTACTACAAAAAACTGCAAAAGCTATTCAACCTCATGGCTTTATTAGCTTACTCAATTGCTATACCCATGACCTTTTTTGCTAGAAATATAATGACGATCGTATTTGGTCAAGAGTATGGTTCTGGAAGTGGGGTATTATCCATACAGGTGTGGACAGGACTATTTTGCTTCTTTGGTGTAGCTAAATCACAAATTTGGATTATTAATGAAGGAAGAACTACTTATAATTTAGTCGAGAAATGTACGGGGGCAGTGATGAATATTTTACTGAATCTTTGGCTGATTCCCAGTTACAAAGAGATGGGTGCAGCTATCGCTACCTTGATTTCCTATGCCTGGGCTGATTATTTTATGTGCCTTTTATATCCTCCAGCTCGGCGAATAGGCTGGGCAATGACGAAGGCGATGATCTTGAACGCTTTTTGGCACAGACGGATAGATGTGTGACAATCCAATCAAAACCTTAACTGAATCAGTTTATTTTTAAAATATTGAAACTTAGCTCTAGCATATATTTCCAGTTTCTCTCGGAGCGTTACTGATGATAGATAGCGTTGAACAAGTTCCTGATATTCCTTTTTAACACCTCCATTGGCTTGATAAACACCTATACCTAATCCCATTAAACAATGAGTAAAATTAGCAAATGAGGGGAATTTTTCTCGCAGCCAATAGGCGTGAAGAATACAAATTTTGGCTAGCCGCTGCTTGTCTTGAGTCATCGCATTAGCATTACTACCGTGTATCCGGTAAAACCCTAAGTCTAGATGCAAAACCACACCTCGACTCAACCCCAATGAGGAAAAGATCAGAAATGCTTCATTAAGTAATGTACTTTGGTCTTTCTCAGGAATAGGTAGAATCAATTCGAGTAGGGATCGCTTTAAAGAAATACCAGAGGTAGAAGGGGATGGGAATTTCTGGCTCAGTCTTCCCCGTTGAATATTCCCTCTAACATCGTACTCGGTTACTAAAGCGTTATGAAGGCGTTGGGGAATAGAAGAGTTTCCCTGAATCTCTGTCAACTGAATATCCACAAACTTGAGGGGATGGAAACACCAACCTAAATCTTGGGAAGAATCGAAAGCTTCAACAACTGCTGCTACTTTTTCGGGAAAAAAGAGATCGTCGGAATCTAAAAAGCAAATAATATCCCCTCGACTGGTGGCAAAACCAGTATTGAATGCTGAAACTTGTCCCCCATTTGGCTTGAAGACAGGAATAATTTTATTCCCGTATCGGGCGATAATTTCCCGAGACTTATCAGTGGAACCATCGTCTACGACAATTACTTCAGTGTGGGGATAAGTTTGGTTAAGTGCGCTATCAATCGCCTCTGGTAAAAACTGTTCGTAGTTGTGGTTGTTGATGAGAATGCTAACTAAAGGATAATCGGTCATAATTTGCTAAGGAGCCAGTTCATAGCCTACTTTGATTCTGTGGGAATTTTGGATGGGATCTTGTGAAAAACCAACACCGTGTTTCTCTCGCGCAGTCCTTGCACAACAGGCATCCAGTCAAATACAAACCAAGACGGTGTTTTGAGATCTAGAACTTCAACTTTCGAGTAGCCTAATCCCTCTATACCCGACCAAGTTTCGATCTTAAACCCTGCTTGTCTCTGTAGCATTTGAGCGCGAGCTGGGAACTGGCGACAATTCTCAACAAAGGAAATCTGACCTGTGGTAGCGTAGAGCCACTCAGCCCTGGTTGCAGGAGGAGCATCCACAATTTCTTGGAGAGGTCGAGTATCTCGTGAATAACCAAGCCAATCGAGTCGGCTCCTCCCTGGAACTGTAGCATAAGGAAAAAGCACATACAACGATGTCCCTGGTGAGAGATGAGCTTTGGCGTGCTGCTCTATCATCAAATCGGGATTTATGGTTAAGGCGTGCCAGGTAAAGGTTCCCCAAACAAGATTGATCAGCGCTGGAATTGCCAAAGCTACCGTCAGCCAGCGCAGACGTACTAGCGTTCCAGCTCGATCGTATAATGCCGCCAGACCTGCTGTCACCATCGGCACTAGAGAGAGAGCCGCGAGGATGTAGAATCGATCTCTGGCATAACCGATGGGAGCCAAACCAATTGCCACCATACTGATAAATGGCAGTGACAGGAGCAACCAACGATTTGGTTGTATTAGCACAAGAGCAATAACAGATAGAAGTGCCACAATAATTCCCCCAGGGCCGAGATTATTGAGTACAGTTTTGCCAATGATCCAGATGTAATCTACGAGGGTAATCGCACCAGATTCGAGTCCGCCCCAAGTAGCACTGTCTATCCCTTCGCCGAATAACCAGTAATAAATCCGCTGCCACCAAATGACAGGTGCGTATACCACATTCAACAGAGCATATACCACTATTGCCGTCACCAGGGTAGCTCCAACAGATATCAGGAACTGCCTTCGCTCCTGTGCGCTATCTCGAGTTGCCCGCCAGCCAACCAGCCCAATTGCCAGGTAGGGAAGGATAAACATCGGACCAATCATTTCCTTGCTGGTAACAGCACAAACAGCAAAGAGTGAAAGCCATAAACCTCTGAGTGGGGTTAAACCTAAATAGACGATCTGCAAGTAAACCCCTAATGCCGCCGCGCCGAATGCTAGCATCAGACTGTCAGGTCTGGTGCTTGGTAGGATGGAAATGGCGGGGTAGTTTGTGGCGATGCAGAATAGGAAGGCAAAAAAGATGGCGACTTTGTGTTGTGTAATCAACCGCAGATTGCGAACAAAGTATCCTAGCAGTGCCACAGACGCGATTAAGAAAATCACCCGACTCTGGAAGATGAGGAAGCTAATCTGCTCGAGGGGTTTCTCAAAGCCATAGGGAAATGTTGTCGATGGGGTGGAGAAGGTTCCCTTTAGATACCAATAGGCAAGGGATATCCCATAGCCTGGTGCCAGTAAAAAGTTTCCTAAAGGTCCATACTTGTGATATGCCTGACCCTTGGTTCCCCAGAACTCTAGTGCCTGAAATGGTTGATACTCCTCTGCCAGGTAAGATGTGGGGGAGGGCAACATAAAGGTGATGCTGGGAGCAGCAAACAGGATTGCGATCGACAAAGGTAGCCAGATATAGCTGGAGCGACTTAAAATTTGGCTGACGGAGTTGGATGTCCCTGGATGACGTTGTTGTGCCATTGTGATGCTTGCTTATTCAGAATGGGTTGGGATGTGGTATGTGCAAATGAAAGCGGCTATAGTTGCAATACCTGTAAATACTGGGTTACAGCTTTTTCTAGTGAAAACTCAGCAGCCCTTTGCTGAAGCAAGCTAGACTCTGGAGGTTTCTCTAATGTACTCGCGATCGCCTCTCCTAAACTCTTGCTATCTCCCACAGGTACTAGAGAGCCATATTTCCCGTTTGCCAGAATCTCATTGGGTCCACTCTTGCAGTCAGTAGAAACTAGTCGAGTTCCAGTTGCCATTGCTTCAATCAAGACAGTGGGTAATCCCTCAAATAAAGATGAGAGTACGAAGACTGCCGATTTTGCCATATAGGGGTATGGATTTGGGACAAACCCTGGCAAGGCGACGCAATCGCCAATCCTCAATTCCTGGACTAAAGCTTCAAGATGATCTCGTTCTTCCCCTTCCCCCAGAATCATTAATCGAGCGGAACGCTTCTGCTGTACTCGAGCAAAAGCTCTCACTAGTGTGGGGAAATCTTTCTGTTTTTCTAAGCGTCCTACGCCTAAAATAACTGGTGGCGAACCAGATTCAAACCAAGGATGATGGAGCGGTTCTGCGACTTTTTTAAATAGCTCTGGGGTAATGACAGGATTGTAAATTACTTGCATTTTTTTTGAAGAAAAACCCATCAGTAGTAAATCATCAGCTACTCCTTGAGATACCGTAATAATTGCCTCCGCTTGAGGGTAAAACCAACGTGCTAAATAAGGACTAATTTGTCGTTTTATTCCTTGGGTTGTGATTTGTGATTCCCAGGATAGGGTATTGTGTATGCTGGCTACTAATCGGGTAGATACGCCAGCCAGACTCCTACTCCACAGTGCGACTAAATTCGTGTCTTCAAATGCCGAAAGTAAGCAGGTAGGACGTTCCTGTTTCAGGTAGCGTACCAAGGCTGGAATACAGAGTATCAGTCGCTTAACCCCCAAGTCAACCACTCGCACTTCTGGTGGTATTAGAGAGAGGAAAGCACCTTTGGCCTGAACTAAAACTAAGTCTATATTTACACCATGTTCTACCAATCCACTGATTAAATTGACAAGTACTCTTTCTGCTCCTCCTCCCTCGATATTAGGGTGAAAAATGGCTAGTTTTGACACATTTAATTCTCCTCAATTGATGATTTTCAGATCCAAAAAGGGTTAAAACTCTGGGGATATGCCACCTCTGATGCCTTTGTACATTTTGATTAAATCGCGATCGCTGAGAACGCAATCGCTCTTTCTTCCCAGAAAATAATAAGCAGATGCTCCATCAAATGTTCCTGGTTTATTCACTAAATAATAGTCAAAGTATTTTAACCAAAATGATGTTATTCGAGCGAATGCGATCGCAAATTCTTGTGCAACTTGACTTTTAAAAAAACTCAAAAGAAAGTATTGGTAAGCCCAGGATAAAGCCATACCAGAACCGCACCCTACACCACTACAAACTTCTTCAAACTTGCGGAATAATCGCCGATGTCCTAAGTGAGTGAAGCGGGTGAAATCATATCTGCCCATGTGAACTTGTTGCATAAACGGCGTTTCGGCATAAACGAGACCATTGTCTTTGAGAACTCGATGGATTTCCTCTACACAACGAATGGGATCGACCACATGTTCCAGGACAGCTTGGGCAATTACCCCATCAAATGATTTATCTTTAAAGGGAATATCATGGGCATCGCAGATTAATGATGTTTCCGGCCCAAAGGAAACATCACTCGCAATAATATCAATTGATGGAACTGATGCAAGCGCTTCCATTCCTTGCCCTAATATACCTCCACCAAGAACTAACACTTTAGGTTTCTCACTTTGCTTTAGCAGTAACTCCGTCAATATTTTATAATTTTTTGATCCCTGAATATTCACAGAGTTTTGAGGAACTAAATTTACCAAAATACGCTTGATTTTTGATGTGGGAGTGATATTGAAAGTTGTATTTTGGCGATCGACAAAATCCCGAAGAGAAAAAATACTGGCGGATTCGTTAATTAATACCGGAATTCGATCGACGATTGGAAACTTGGCTTGGCATTGGCTATTGGTACAGAGAAATATTTCTGCTTCCTCAAGTAACTTAGAGTGACAAATAGGGCAGCAAAGCTGTTCTTGCGTACTTTCTGTTAGTTTAAGTGTTTCGATCATAAGTCTATTGCTTTTTTGATAAATCTCGGTTGATAAGGGTATGTTATCTCATCTGGTACTAACTTTTCGTTTTCCGACAATGCCAATTCTTCTCGATCGGGATCTACCATCTGAACGTATCCCATAGATAGAGTGACAGCCACGTACAATATCCAAAAGAAAGAATTAGTTTCTATATTAGTACTTTCACTTTGGTTATACATGAATATAAATGTCAGATAGGTGATTGGCCACAGCCATTCTGATGTTTTTCCCAATCGGATCCAAGCGAGCGCCCGCATATATGCGGTGATAAAACTGAGAACAAAACACGATAGTCCTAATAAGCCAAGTTGAGCTGTTAAGTCTATATATCCATTGTGAGCCGTAAAGATGGCAAAGCGAAAGACATACCAAACATAATCTTGTCCTCCTCCAGCTTGCCAAAATGCTTTATACCCATAACCTAACCAAGGTTGCTCGCGAATTTTATCAATGACTGCTGCCCAAATATCTGTACGACCAGTAAGAGTGGTATCCCTACCAAGACCAGTAAGAAAAGACTCCCAATTTGAGATCAACCAAGTCCCTCCACTTGCACCCAATAACACAATGGTAATCAAGATCGGAATAGTTGTAGAATTTGCCCATCCCAAAGCCTGATAAAAAGGCAAGAGAATTATTAATGTGAGAAAGGCAACTAATGCAGTTTTTGAATCTGAAAACAAAAGCTGCATAACTGCCAGACCAAAAATAGTCCAGATAATGTAACGGTATTTATGAGTTTTATTGGTACTCAATAAAAGCGGTAGCCCACAGATCGCCATCAAGCGGGCAAAAAGGTTTTTTTGCACCAATGGTCCTCGCCATGCTCCTGCATGAATACCTTGCTCGATACCCCAACCTGGCAAAGCAAGAGTATACAATAAACTAAACACGACAGCTATCCCTGTTGTCCATGCAACAATCCGAAGTTGCTCATTCAATGTATAGCGCGAAGCTAAGTAGAGACCGAACAAGGTAATTAGTAATGTGAGGAATCCTTCTTTTCGGGATATGTCTGGGAAATCAGACCAAATAAATGACATGAGAGCAAGCCCTACTAAAGCCCATAAAAAGGGATCTCTCATTGCTGGTCGAACTACACTTTTAAACCTAGCGATAATTAGTAAAATGGTAGCCAGATAGATCCCATACCTCAAGAGCTTCGTCAGAGGTTCAAATGGAGAACCTGAAGCGATAGCACCAGCAGCACCTTTAGCGACTCCATCTGATAAGCTGTTATAGCTTGGTATATCTAAAACTCCTGTGAAAATGAGCAAAGCTAACACTGCGAATTTAGGTTCAGCCCACTTGATGAGTTCGTTCATAACTCTGTATTGATTTAATAATTAGCCATTTGATTTACTCTTTTATTGACCTGTTATTGCCCGATACAAATTCACCAAAAAATTCAAAGGATTAACCAAATTAATGGCAAAATCTAACCCAGTCGATGTGCGACTTTTTGGTACAAGAATCACATCGCCATCTTGAATTTGGTAAATATCGTTTAAGTCTGTGAGATCGACAACCTGCTGTTCGATGGTGCCATCGTCTTTTAACCGAATAAATTGGACATGACTCAATTTCGCCTTATCAGTTGGACCACCTGCGATCGCAACGGCGCTGGATAATGAGCTATTGGGAGTAACTTCTAACTCTCCAGGCTTTTTCACTTCCCCAACTACTCGCACTCTTACTGTTGTCGGGGCAATACTCGATCTCGATAATAATCTGCGATCGAGTGATTCTCCTTCTTCTAAACGGGGTACAAAAATTGAGTCTCCATCTTGCAAAACTGGGTCAGGTGCTACATTTTCTGATACAACAGCATCCCAGAGATTAATAATTATGGTGGGATGATTTCCCGTGGGACTATAGCGTTTCAGGACAACTCGGCGCAAGTCCGCATTGCGGGTTACTCCTCCTGCTCCTAATAACGCCCCACTTACAGTTGGCGAGCGACTGTTAATCGTACCTGCACCAGCATTATTGAGGAATACAGTTTCGCTACTCAATTGAAGCGGTCCTGGGCGCTGCACTTCTCCGGCTACATTAATTCGCAATGGTCTAGGTTTAGTTAATGCGATGGCGACTAGAGGATTAGTCACCCATTTTTTCAAGCGGATCGTGACTTCCCTAGTCAAATCTGGTATCGTGCGATTGGCTGCCATCACGCTGCCAACTAATGGGAATGCGATCGTTCCATCTGGCAAAATTACCTTCGAGCCATTAAACTCGTCATAGTCAAATACTGTAATTTGGATTTGGTCACCCGGTCCTAAAATATAGCCAGAAGTTACAAATCCTGTCCCGGGGCTGGGTAATTGGGTATTCCTATCCACAGGTATATCAATTGGTGTATTTATTGGCACATTTATGGGGATTAGCGGTGTAATTATTGGTAATTGTCCCTCAGATGGATCAACTCTGGGAATTCGATCTTCTGTCTCATCAAATGTAGGAATTTGGGCTAATATCTTCAATGGATACACCATTTCTACTCCGACCAGCACTGCTAAAACGGATAAATAAATCAACCTCAATCGATCCCAATTTAACACAAGCATTTTACACCCCGTTATCCTTAAAATTTAGATAAATTTTTAATCCTATTGTCCTGCTTTAATTTACCAGATATTTCCTCTCCCTTGTAGTATATTTTAGCATGATGGAAATAACTATCCGGTTCATTTTCAATCCGCACCCCATTCACTACTAATCCTAAAACTTGCTGACCAGATCTCACTAAAAATTCATTAGAGGCAGAAGCGCTAACCCGATCGATAACTCCTGGTCTAGATACTAATAAAATACCATCTGTCATTTTGCCCAAAGTAATGGCATCAGCCGTCAAAACTAGTGGTGGCGTATCAAAAATTACAAAATCGTAGGTTTTGGCAAAGTCATCAACTAAGAATGCCATTCTTTTGGAGTTCAAAAGAGCTAATGAGTTAGGGGGGATCGCACCAGAAGGGAGGACATCTAAATTATCCGTTACCTCTCGCACCGCATCCTTAAATTCAGCGTGATTAACAATAACTTCGCTCAATCCCATTGCATTCGCTAAATCCCAAATATGATGCTGTATCGGATGGCGCATATCGGCATCAATTAATAACACTTTACGTCCCAATTGAGCCATAGCTGCTGCTAAATTAGCCGATACTGTAGACTTTCCCTCCCTGGATACCGAACTGGTTACCACAATCACCTTCAGCATTTTATCTGGACTTAAGAATTTCAAATTTGCTTCCAGCATGCGGTAAGCTTCACTAACAATTGCGTGGGGAGCATCTCTCACCGGAAGTTGAGGAATGTCTCCATCAGATTTTCGCCGACTCAATAAACCTTTTTTCCTTAAGTTAGGAATCATCCCCAACCAGGTATATCTAAATAACTGCCTTACCTCTTTGGCTGTTTTAATTGATGGGTCCATCAAATCCAGAACAAACGCCACAATAATGTAAAGGAGGCTTCCAGCGATAATTCCACCACCTAATATCAACTTTTTTTTAGGACTTACCGGATCTTCTGGAACTAATGCCCTGGCAAGTATATCAGCATTACCTACATTTTGATTTTCCGCTATTCTGACATCTTGGTAATTTCTTAAAAGAATTTCATAAGTCGATTGGGCTGCTCCCAATTGTCGTTCAAAATCTCGCAATCCTTCCTGCAATCTGGGTAAAAGGTTAGCCCGTTGTTGATAGGCTAACTTTGCCCGTTCGAGATAAGCTGCTTGCCTCACAAAACCCAAGCGTTCCACTTCAGCTTTGACCAAATCTTTGGTCATGCTCTCTTTGAGATCTCCGATCTGTAAATTCTCTGTAGGCAATATTTCTCCCGTTCCCAACACCTTACTAATCCGTTCTTGAAGTAGTGATTTTTGAGCATCTTCTCGACGTTTCAGATTTTGGATAATGGGGTGTTCTTCCTGATATCGAGTCCGCTGCACAGTTAGTTGTGCTTCGATTTGTTCAATATCTACAAGTATCTGCTGAACAGCACGAGATTGACTTAATGAATTTAAGGCTACCGCTTCATTTTCATTCAGATTAAGTTGATTTTGTATGGCAATCGATCTCGCTGTTGCATCTTCTAGATTGGACTTGGTTTGGGAAAGCTTGCTATCTAATTCTGCCATCGCTTGTACGGCTGATTTTGCTTCCTCTTCGATAGCAACAATATTATTTTCTTCTTTAAAGCGGCGTAATGCGGCTTCAGCTTGACGAACCGTAGACTCAGTTTTCGGCAACTGCCGTTCGATAAATTTACGCGCAGCTACAGCCTCAGATCGATTTGTCTGGATATTATTTTCTAAATATACCTCCATTAGTTTATTGACAATAGCCGCAGCTTCTTTAGGTTTTTGACTTTTAACAGAAACCGTCATCACGTCGGTTCCTTTTAGTCCTTTCACCGTAAGTCTTCCCAGGAGATTTTCTGGTTTAATGGGACTGCCATTTTCCGTTTTTAAGTTGAGTCTCTCTATGGTTTTTTGGATTAAAGGCAGAGATGTAATAACTTGTGCTTCTGTATCTAGAGGAGTATTGATGAAGGCATTAAGACTATCTAATTCTCCTATTTTTTCTCCTGCTTTTGTGACTAGGGCAGAGGTTTTATTTTTCTTCTGCAACAGGAGTTTTCCTCCGGCTTCATAGATTGGTTGCCTCGTATATGCTACCCCAACTGCCACTCCGATGGAGAGCAAAAATACCATCGTCGCTGGTAGCCAACGCCGTTTCAGAATCAGCCAATACTTCTGAAAATCTATATCTTCTACATACTGTTTCGATTCCATAACAGGCTCTTATAATTAGGATGGTCAGGATTTTACTCTAGAGCTGCCGCAATAATATTTAAGAATTATTACTCTGGTGACTGAACCATCAAAGCACCCTAATCTCTTTTACCTCCATGCCCAGTTTCCCATGAGATTTGTACTTCTAGGCTGTTTGTCAATAAAATCTTAAGGCTTGAATCCCTAATATTAGTCCTCATCCCCCCAACTCCTCCTGATTAAGGGGGGAGAATCAACCCGCTCAATCCCCCTGATGGGATTGAGCGGATTATTCTTGTGTCAGGAAGTTTGTAGGCGCTCCTTAATTCGGCTGAAAAACAACCTTTGAGCGCGGGATACTCCCGCGCCAGGAAGAAATGCAGGTTGTATTCTTGCTCCCCCCTTATTCAAGGGGGGCTGGGGGGGTGAAAAGGCAAAAACAACTATCTTTGCCTTCATGGGGATGCTCCCTTGAATGCTCCCCGTACTTTTAGCCGCAGCTACGTCAATCAATTATTTCCATATTCCCCCGATGATAATTTTTAGCTATAGCGTCTATCAATCGATTCCTCGCACCTTGGGGCTTGGCACAGAGTTGTTTGTACAATCCTAACGTCTCTGTGGTAATTTTTTCCCAGTTATAGTCAGCCTCAATATACTCCTGGGCATTTTTTGCCATCACTGCTAATTCCTGTGGATGATTGATTGCCCAATTGAGAGAATTTGTGCAGGCTTCCAAATCGTTAACGGGAAATAGCAAGCCCCGATTATTCGCGATGAGTTGCAGGTGTACGGGAATATTACTGGCAAGGGTGGGGACTCCTCCTCCCATTGCTTCAAGTAAGGCTAGGGGTAATCCTTCTATTTGAGAGGGGAGGACAAATAAGCCTGCTTTTTGGACAATTTCGCCAACGAGATAACTCGGCACTTCCCCTGTAAAAACTATATTGGGGTTATTGTCTGCTAAATCAATCAATTTGGTGGCGTATTCCCGTGTATCGCTACTTCCTCCAACTAATACTAGTTTCCAACCTTCTGGTTGGAGTCTTTGGAATGCTTCAATCAGTAAATCGGGACATTTTTCTGGTACGAGTCTCCCTGTGAAGACGATGTAGTGCCCTGGTGTTAGTCCCAAGGATTTACCGTTTGTAAAATTGGGATCGATTTCGCCAAAACTGGAGGGGGCATTGGGTATATAGACTGTCTCCTTACTATATGTTTTCTGAAAATAAGCTCGCAAGTCCTCGGAAACGACAATCATCTTATCCGCCCAGCGCACTGCTGCTTTTTCCCCCATATAAATTAGTTGGCTGGAGGCTTTGCTCCATTTGCAGCGTTGCCAGTCTAAACCGTGACAGGTGACGACTACTTTGGCTGTGGAGGCGATTTTCGGGAGCCAGGTGAAGAGTGATGGCCCCAAGGCATGAAAGTGAACTATATCGTAGCGCGTCCCTAATGATGCGATCGCGCCCAAGGCTGAACTTAATAGCGCATCCATCCCTTTGACATTCAGACAAGGTAGGGAAATTGTTCTCACCCCATCTATATTATCTGTCTGGAGAGAAAGCGAGTTCGTATAAGAGGAACGGGCAAACAAATCTACTTCGTGACCTTGTTTCACCATCCGGGAATATAATTCTTCACAGTGATGCTCTATTCCACCCTGTTTGGCTGGCAGCCCTTTTGCCCCAATTACAGCAATTTTCATAACGATACCTCAAAATTATTTAGAACACACCAATCTGCCTATCAGTTGCTAACGAGCGGATACATTTTCTGGAGAGTCTCTTGATGGATATAAATATTTTATTTCTGAAATATCTTCTTCTCCATTATTTTTTATATGGGACAATCTGGATTTATCCCAATGAGCTAACATCTCATCACCAATAGCACCAACAACACTCCTGGCGCTGAAAGGTTGGGCAGATGCTAGGCAGGCTTCGATTGGATAACGATCGGGATTTTCTAATACTAAACTAATGGCAGCAGCAATGGCTGATGGTGTGGATTCTTGGCAGACTACTCCGCTATTGGCAGATAGTAAGTTTGGGGTTTCACCACATCGAGTTGTGACGATCGGTAGCCCGCAAGCTAATGCTTCTAAGACGACTACAGGTAAACCTTCGTAAGCACTTGTCAGGACGAATCCTTGACAAACTCGCATTAATTTTGACAATTCTCCTGATGCTAACGATCCGAGCATTGTCACCTGTTTCCCTATTCCTAAAATACTAATTTTACTCCTAATTTCTTCTCTTAATTCACCATCGCCTACGACTAATAAATGAACTTTGGTTCGGTTGAGAGATCGGAGCGATTCTAGTAATAATATTGGTTGCTTCTGGGGATGAAGTCGTCCAGCAAACAAAAGAAATTGGGTATCTTCTGGCAAATCCATCTCCTGGGCTAGGTTTCGCCTTTTTTCTTCCTTTTCCTCCTGAGTTAATGGGTAGAATATTTCGTTATCTACTGTATTTTTGATGGTGGAAACGCGATCCGCTATGGCTGGGTAACGCTGTTGGTAATGCTCTGTCGATCTGCTATTGCAGGATAGTATTTGTGTAAATTGATTGACTAAGAAGCCTTCTAGAGCCAAATACCCGGTTGGGAAATGCCGCCAAAGAATGGTATCTTTGTTATCTTTTCCGGCAACCTGTTGTTGAATATCATTGTGAACGAATAGGGTTTTTTCTCCTGGCCAATTTAGTGCAGCTAGAGTGGGTTCAATTCGGTGAAAATGAAGGAAATCTGAGACAATCCTCTGTTGCCAAAGGGCTGCTGTATATTTGATTGTGGTCGGTATGAGTTGCCGAATGTTATCATCTTTGATAGTTAACACGGGCATGAAGCGAATGGCTTTGCCAAACAGCTCCCGCTCTTGCCATTTACCGAGCGGATGGGATGAGTCGTTTTGGATTCCTACTAGTCTAAGATCGAATTGAGTGGGACAGTATTTGACAAAGGAGCGAATGACGGTTTGAATTCCGCCAATGCTACTCTGCCATGGATTGAACTGGTAGAAGATGGTTAAAATTGGTTTGCTTACCATCTATAAACACCTTTGATGAAACAACAGTAATGCTGAGTGGAGTTGAACTGAATTTAATTAACGCTATCAAATCTTCTGGATCTGACTATGTTTAATTATAGATCTAGTAACGAATATTTAACTAAAATTTGGCTGGTCAAAATTTCACCAGTTTTCGCCAAACAAACTGTAAACATGACGACAATTGCGCCAATTTACTTGGCGCTTTCCCACACTCATTTTCAAGAATTTCTATTTGCTTTGTGTAGTTGCAGGTTTGACAGAGAAATATTTAACTTGCCAAATCTCATCATCAGTTCAGGTTCTCCCTTCCCGGAAGTACTACAATGCTCTCTATCCCCTATCGATTCATCGTTGAGGAATACTTTTCAAATCTTATTAAAGCTATCCTTAACATCTCAAAGGAAAAAAACATAATTTGACATCTTCTGTCAACCTTATTACTAAGTAATGTTTGCCGCTTCAATTATGCAAACATCGAACCTGGCATCTATGGCAGCCATCCCTTGTCTCGCTTTTATCCCATGGTTTCTAACCATGGGATAAAAGCTTCCATAATGTTTTGATCGCTTTGAGCTATTTCGACCCAAGGCGCTGGAATTCCCATTTCCCCAGCATGTCAGGTATAATAGATTTTGTCCTGTCCGGTATCCTCCCGATAGATTAATTGTCTCTTTCCTGTATTGATACCAGTTTAAGATTTCTTTAATCTATATTATCCCACGAGGTTATCTTATTGATCAAGAGATAGTTCATAAATCGTAACAATTCTTTGCCAACCCTATATCAGCCGAAAAGAGAGCTGCTAGTGGGATAAATTAATTGTTTTGGAGTTTTTCATCCTGTGTTACCATGACCTTATTATATAAGGTTTGTTAATTAATGCTGCTGTGAATGGGTCTTACAATATCATGACAAAAGCAATCCCAAATGCGTTTAGCAATGGGATAGGGATCTGCGTAGTTCAGCCCCTGGTTAATCCCGCTCAAAGTAAAGAGGAGGTCAATTAAGTTGGATTATTGCACGCAAGTTCATCGAAAAGATGGATGCGGATATAGTTGACAGTTGACAGTTGACAGTTGATAAGCTTCGGCTAAAGCGCTTTTAGTTAATTACTGTCAAGGTTTCCGACTTATACAGTAAGCCCTAACTATCAACTATCGAACTATCAACTAATAATTACCCTCATAGTCAGAAATGGGGAGGTTTGTCTAATTTTACCGTTACAGTTTATTAACCCTTACCAATCCCATTTTTCCGATGAAGCAAGAGATCGCAACTCCAGATTTCTCCCTCTATCAGCTAGCCCTAGAGAATCTTAGTATAGATCGAGCTGCGCTCGTCAGTCCTCTTTTGCTCAAATCATTGGTTGGGACGATCCTCGATATCGCGATCGCTCAGAAAATATCGGGAACTATCTGTGCTAAGTTGCCACCGGGGGGCAGTTGGATTTCGGAAATCAATCGATACCGCAAACAAGATTGGTTTACCGAGCGGATTTATCTCTGTGGCGGAGAGGAGGAAATTGAGGTAACAGATAGGTCGGGAGCGGAGACTGATGATGACACAGAAGCTCGAATTATACCCCTCCAGATAGGAGGAGGAAATCTCCTGAAACCAGAATTATTTTTGATTGTTATCTCTGATGAGTTTAGTAGTTTAATTGCGGCTCGTCCACTAACTCAAATTAAGTCGGATACAGGGAGAGAGGGGAATGATTCGTTGGGGGTTATTTGGACTTTCAATCGACGAGTAATTAACTTGGTGATGGGTAAACTAAAAGAAGCGATCGGAGACGATTTAGAGAAAAAATTATGGGAGGAATTGGCAAATATAGATGACAAGAGAATCGAGGCAAGTGTTGATGAGGATAGGGAGATAAATTTATTAAATCAGCTATTAGTTAAGCAATTGGAGCGGACGGAAACGATTTTACACCCACCTGCCAAAATAAAAGTACCTTCCCCAAAGGACAATCTGCGCAACCAAGATGAATTATTGAAACGAGTAGCCCAGGAACTAAAGACACCACTGACGAATATGAAAACAGCCCTGAGTTTGCTAGATTCATCTCAACTCAAACCAGTACAGCGTCAGCGATACATGCAGCTACTCCATACAGAATGCGATCGCCAAAATTCCCTAATCGCTGGGTTACTAGATTTAGTCCAAATCGATGAAGATCTCTATGATACAGTGATGCCGGGGGTGGAATTAGCAGAAATTATCCCCGGAATTGTCAGCACCTATCAACCACTAGCACAAGAAAAAGGCATCCAGCTTGGTTATACAATACCGTCCAATCTGCCACCTGTTTCTTGTTTAGAGACTTGGTTGCGACAAATCACAATTAATTTGCTAAATAATAGCCTCAAGTTTACTTTAACAGGTGGCAAAGTCAGAGTTTTGGCAAGTCTTCAAGGGGAATATATTCAGCTTGCATTTAGCGATACAGGGATTGGTATTGCTCCTAGTGAAATTACGAAGCTTTTTGATAGTTTTTATCGAGGTCGCCCTATAGCTGGTGCAGAAACTGGTGCTGGTTTAGGGTTAACAATTGTTCAGCAATTATTACTTCGTTGTGGTGGTTCGATTTCTGTTAATAGTCAATTGCGTAAAGGTTCTACTTTTAAAGTACTTCTGCCAATTGCTTCGAGTGGAGAGTAACAGCTTTCTTCCCTAGCCCGCAGCCCCTAGCTCCTCGTCCCTCGCTATAGTTGATACTAGCGATCCATTTTTAGGTGTGAGATGTATAATCTAGGTAATAAATTCCTAGTTTCAATTAATTAAGTCCTATTCTCAATAGGAGACCTTTTTTGAGAGCCATAATCTGTCAATCCATTACCCAGTATTGAGAGATTGTTGTCACCTAGTCAGGCTCGCTATCTTATTTGAAGCACCAACGGTGGCTGAATTTCGCGATCGCATTGACACCATCCGTTAGGCTATCACGCCTTTAACATCGGCTGATAGCAACACCATCGACGATTCCGAAGAAGGAGAAATATGAAAACGATTAATCCTAGTACTAATGTAGATCTACCACCAATAGTACCCGTCTCCCATTCCGGCAACCTCCCACTCCTGATTACAAGTTAAAAAATCTGTTTTTTACAATCCTCTTGTCTAATAATCCAGATTACTTATAATTATGACACAGATCCATCCAAATTATTTAGCAGAAGCTCTAAATACACTTGACAATCTTGATACAGAGGTTTTCGTTTTCCCCGCATCTTTTAGTCAAGAACGCCTTTGGTTTATCGACAAATTAGAACCTGGTAGTTCCTCTTATAATATAACCATAGCCTATCGCTTAAGCGGGATACTCAATGTAACAGCATTAGAGCAAAGCCTAAGAGAATTAGTAAATCGTCACGCAAGCTTGCGGACTACTTTTGCCTCTGTCAATGGAGAACTCCAGCAATTAATTTATCGAAATATAGATTTTACTCTGCCAATTATCGATTTAAGAGAATTGCCAGAAGCCGAAAGAGAAACAGAATCTCAACGTCTTGCTCAACAAGAAGCCCAACAACCATTCGACCTAGCTACAATTCCCTTATTTCGCTTCAAAATCCTCCAGCTTACATCAGAAAACTACATCTTACTAATCGCTTCGCACCAGATCGTTTTCGATAGTTGGTCAAGAGGAGTATTTAATCAAGAATTAGCCGCTTTGTACCAAGCTTTCTCATCAGCTAAACCTTCACCTTTACCAAAATTACCGATTCAATATCCAGAGTATGCTGTTTGGCAACATGAATGGCTAAAAGGTGAATTTTTAGATTCTCAACTAGATTACTGGAAAAAGCAACTAGGTGGAAATCTGCCCATCCTGCAATTGCCCACAGATTATCCTCGTCCACCCATTCAAACCTACTCTGGCAAAAAACAATTCTTCTTACTATCACCGGAATTCAGCCAATCTCTACAACAGTTGAGTCAAGAGTCTGGCGCGACTCTGTTCATGATATTGTTAGCTGCTTTTTATATTTTACTTTACCGCTATTCTGGACAAGAGGATATCATTATTGCTACTTCCATTCCCGGAAGAAATCGAGTTGAAACTGAAGGTTTAATTGGCTTTTTTGTCAATACTTTAGCCTTGCGGACTAACTTAGCAGGTAATCCCAATTTTCGAGAATTATTAGAACGAGTCCGTGAAGTAACTTTAGGAGCCTATGCTCACCAAGATCTGCACTTTGAGAAGCTATTAGAGGAATTGCAACCAGAAAGAAACACCAGTCATTCTCCACTATTTCAGGTGATGTTCCTCCTGCAAAATACTCCAGATTCAGCGCTAGAAATATCTGGACTAACCATTGAAAACTTCCAGATCGATCAAAGTACAGCGAATTTCGATCTAACCTTAGCGATGTGGGAGACACCTCAAGGAATATCAGGAACATTGGAATATAACACTGACCTATTTGAGGACGCGACTATTACCCGGATCTTGGGTCATTTCCCAACCTTATTAGCAGGAATTGTGGCTAACCCCTCTCAAGAAATTTCTACACTACCTCTGTTAACAGCAGCGGAAAAACATCAACTATTAGTGGAATGGAATAATACAGCGGCAGATTATCCTCAAGATACGTGTATTCATCAACTATTTGAATCACAAGTCGAGCGGACACCCGATGCTATTGCGGTAGTTTTTGAAGACCAAAGATTGACCTATCGAGAGTTAAATAATCGTGCTAATCAATTAGCCCATTACCTGGAAAAATTGGGTGTCAAACCAGAAGTATTGGTAGGGATTTGTGTGGAGCGCTCCCTAGAAATGGTTGTGGGATTGTTAGCTATTCTCAAAGCAGGAGGGGCTTATGTACCATTAGATCCAGTCTATCCCCAAGATCGCATAGCTTTCATGTTAGAAGATACTCAGATACAAGTCTTACTAACAACCATCCAGCTAGTTGAGACATTACCATCACATCAAGCAAAGGTTATTTGCTTAGACAGAGATTGGACAGGCATTTCTAACGAGAGTCCAGAAAATCTAATTAGCACTGTCCAACTCAGTAACTTGGGTTATGTAATTTACACTTCAGGCTCTACTGGTAAACCCAAAGGGGTAGCCATGATGCAGTTACCCTTATTTAATTTAATTTTATGGCATCTGAACCATCCTCAGCTTGGTATTCCTGCCAAAACTGTACAATTTGCCCCTTTGAGTTTCGATGTTTCCTTTCAAGAAATTTTTTCTACTTGGTGTTCCGGAGGAACACTGGTATTAATCTCAGAAGAAATGCGCAGAGATGCAATGGCTTTGTTACGCTTCCTCCATCAAAACATGGTGGAACGATTATTTCTACCCTTTGTGGCTTTACAACAGTTAGCTGAAGTAGCCGCTGATTCCGATCTAGTTCTTACCAACTTAAGCGAGATTATCACCGCTGGGGAACAGTTGCAAATTACTCCAGCGATTGCCTTATGGTTTAGTCAATTACCAGCGAGCAGGCTGCACAATCACTATGGTCCATCGGAGAGTCATGTAGTGACCGCTTTTACCCTCACAAGTCCAGTTAGCTCCTGGTCAAACCTGCCTCCTATTGGTTGCCCAATTGACAACACCCAAATTTATATTCTCGACTCTCATCTGCAACCCGTACCGATTGGCATCCCAGGAGAATTATATATTGGTGGTGATGGTTTAGCCAGAGGATATCTTAACCGTCCGGAATTAACAGCCGAAAAATTTATTCCTAACTCCTTCGATCCCTCAAAATCAGCTCGACTGTACAAAACTGGTGATTTATCTCGTTACTTACCAGATGGAAATATCGAATATCTTGGTCGTATTGACAATCAGGTGAAGATTCGCGGATTCCGGATTGAGTTGGGCGAAATTGAATCAGTATTGGCACAGGATCCTCATGTCCGGGAGACTGTAGTTATCGCCAGAGAAGATGTCCCAGGAGATAAACGCCTAGTTGCCTATATAATTCCTCAAGCACAACCAGCACCAACTACAGATGAACTACGGAGATTCCTGAAGCAGCAATTACCAGATTATATGGTTCCTTCAGCCTTCGTTATCCTGGATGCTTTCCCTCTCACTCCTAGTGGTAAATTAGACCGCCGCGCCCTTCCGTTACAAAATATTTCCACAGAAACTTTTTCCGACAAATTTGTCGCACCCCGCACGCCTACTGAAGAAATAATCGCTAACATCTGGGCGGAAGTTCTCCGGTTAAACAAAGTTGGTATTCGTCACAATTTCTTTGAATTGGGTGGACATTCCCTACTAGGTACTCAAGTCATATCTCGCTGCCAAAAAGCCTTCGGTATTGAATTACCTCTTCGCACGTTATTTGAAAGACCAACGGTGGCTGAATTAAGCCAGTCAATTGAAAAAGCTAAAACTGATATTACTGTAAATTTACCACTTCTAGTACCAATTTCCAGAGTGGGGAAGATCCCCCTATCATTTACTCAAACCAAACTGTGGTTTCTTGACCAATTGACACCCAACAGTGCCACTTATAATATCCCTGATGCCGAGCGCTTCAAGGGTGTACTAAACCTACAGGCACTTTCAGAAAGCTTGCTCGAAATTATCCGTCGTCACGAAAGTCTCAGAAGCACCTTCACCTCAGTTGATGGGGAACCATCACAAATCATATCTGAAACTATCAATTTCACTCTTCCAGTTATCAATCTAGAAAATATTTCAGCAGCGGCGAGGGAAGAAGAAGCCTCT
Source organism: Cyanobacteria bacterium UBA11153 (assembly GCA_003511885.1). Lineage (GTDB taxonomy): Bacteria > Cyanobacteriota > Cyanobacteriia > Cyanobacteriales > Coleofasciculaceae > Limnofasciculus. The sequence goes on along the minus strand of DOIX01000362.1, from coordinate 32,909 downwards.
CGTCTGACTACAGAAGAAGCCCAAGAACCATTTAACTTAGCCATCGGTCCGTTAGTTCGCGCCAAAGTACTCCGTCTTGCATCAGACGACCACATCTTGCTCCTCACCCTACACCATATTATTTCCGATGGCTGGTCGCTGGGAATATTAAGGCAGGAATTAGCGGCATTGTACGAAGCTTTCTCATCAGGAAAACCTTCACCATTACCAGAATTACCGATCCAATATCCTGACTTTACCGTTTGGCAACGGTCATGGTTGGAAGGTGAGATTTTAGCATCACAACTAGATTACTGGAAAGAGCAATTAGGGGGTCAACTTCCTGTTCTAGAGTTACCCACCGACTACCCCCGTCCACCCATTCAAACCTATTCTGGGAAACAACAATCCCTGTTACTATCACCTGAATTAAGCAGTGGAATCAAACAATTAAGTCAGAAATCAGGTGTCACCCTCTTCATGACTTTGTTAGCAGCATTTTACATCTTACTTTTCCGCTATTCGAGACAAGAGGATATTATTATTGGTACTCCTGTTGCTGGGAGAAATCGGTTAGAGATAGAAGGGTTAATCGGCTTTTTTGTCAATACCTTAGCCTTGCGAACTAACTTGGGAGGTAATCCAAGTTTTGAGGAATTGTTAGAGAGAGTAAGAGAAGTAACATTAGGGGCTTTGGCTCATCAAGATTTGTCCTTTGAGAAGCTAGTCGAGGAACTACAACCGGAAAGGGACATGAGCCGTTCCCCACTTTTTCAGGTGATGTTTGTCCTGGAAAATACGCCTCAATCCACCTGTGAACTACCCGATTTAACCCTCAGTACTCTGGAAATTGATAATGGTACAGCTAAGTTTGATTTGACGATTAGCTTAACAGAAAGTAGTGAGGAGATTAAGGGTACTTGGGAATATAATACTGATTTATTTGACACTGCTACTATTACCCGAATGATTGGGCATTTTCAGACATTGCTAGAAGGTATAGTAGCTAACCCATCTCAATCGATTGCTCAATTACCGCTATTAACAGAAGCGGAACGACATCAGTTATTAGTGGAATGGAACAATACTCAAACAGATTATCCTCAAGATAAGTGCATTCATCAATTATTTGAGGAACAAGTAGAACAAACACCGGATGCAGTAGCAGTAGTATTTGGTGAGAAAATATTAACTTATCAAGAATTGAATAATCGTGCCAATCAATTAGCTCATTACTTACAAAAGTTTGGTGTAAAACCAGAGACATTTGTGGGTATTTGTCTGGAACGTTCTTGGGAAATGATTGTGGGAATGTTGGGAATAATTAAAGCAGGTGGTGTTTATGTACCACTAGACCCAACTTATCCCCAACAGCGCATAACATTTATGTTGTCTAATGCGCAAGTCCCCATACTCTTGACCCAAAAATATCTTCTCAAACAACTTCCAGCATCAAATATTCAGGTGATTTGTTTGGACTCAGACTGGGAAATTATCAACCAAAATAGTCAAGAGAATTTACTCAGTCCAGTCATGTCTATTGACCTGGCTTATGTTATCTACACCTCTGGTTCTACAGGTCAACCAAAAGGTGTGGCTGTCTCCCATAAGTCAGCAATAAATTTAGCCACAGCTTTAGATCAAGCAGTCTATCATCATCAAGATTATCCTTTGCGTGTCAGCCTCAATGCACCTCTAAGCTTTGACCCTTCAGTCCAGCAAATTGTTCAGCTACTCTATGGTCATACTCTGTATATTTTACCTGATAATATTCGACGGGATGGAGATCGATTGCTTGCTTACATCAGGGATCACTCTTTGGATGTTTTGGATGGAACTCCTTCTCATATCAAACTCTTACTTGCTGCTGGATTGAATGAAATAAATGATGGAATACCTAAGCTGGTTTTGTTAGGAGGAGAACCCCTAGACGAAGTTACTTGGAAAAGTTTAGCATCGATTAATAACACCCATTTTTATAATGTCTACGGACCAACGGAGTGTACGGTAGATACTACAAGTTGTTTGATAACCAAAGAGTTAACAAAACCTACAATTGGTCGTCCTCTCGCCAATGCCGAGATTTATATTCTCGATGCCCATCTGCAACCTCTCCCTATTGGTGTGCCCGGTGAAATTTATATTGGTGGTGATGGTTTAGCAAGAGGTTACCTTAATCGCCCAGAATTGACAGCAGAAAAATTTATTACCAATCCCTTTAACAAGTCAAAACGACTCTACAAAACAGGAGATTTAGCTCGTTATTTAGCAGATGGGAATATTGAATTTATTGGGAGAATTGACAGTCAAGTAAAAATTCGGGGTTTCCGGATTGAATTGGGGGAAATTGAATCAGTCATAGCCCAAGCTACTAATGTCCAAGAAACTGTAGTTATTGTCAGGGAAGATGTACCAGGAGATAAACGCTTAGTTTCCTATATTATCCCCAACCAAGAAATACCTATAACTGATGACTTGCGCCGCTTCCTTAAGGAAAGATTACCAGATTACATGATTCCTTCGGCTTTTGTAATTATAGATGCTTTCCCTCTCACTCCTAATGGTAAAGTAGACCGCCGCGCCCTTCCGTTACCAGAGTACATCAGCTATAATGACGGAAATAATTTAATTGCTCCCCGCGATGAATTAGAACAACAACTCACCCAACTTTGGGAGAAAGTGCTTAACGTAAAACCCATCAGCATCAGTAGTAACTTCTTTGACTTAGGCGGACATTCCCTCCTCGCCGTCAAACTCTTCGCCCAAATCGGAAACATCCTGAATAAAGATTTACCCATATCCACCCTCTTCCAAGCTCCAACTATTGCCGAACTTGCTAATATTATTCGCCAAGAAGCAGTCTCAATATCCAGAACATCCTTAGTAGCAATTCAACCCAAAGGATCCAAAAAACCTTTCTTTTTCCATGGCGGTTCCGCTGATGCCCTAAGTTGGGCTAAATTTGCTAGTTTATTAGATGAAAACCAACCTTTTTATGCACTACAACGCCCAGATTTAGATGGGAAAGAAGTTACAGAAATATCTGTGAAACAACTAGCAGCTATTTGTCTCAAAGAAATCAAAACTGTTCAACCTAAAGGACCTTATTTATTAGGCGGACATTGTTTTGGCGGTACGGTAGCATTTGAGATGGCGCAACAGTTACATTCTGAAGGAGAACAAGTCGATTTGCTTGCCCTCTTCGATGCTTATCCACCTCCATCAGCACAACTTTATATCAACCGCAATTCTTTCTCTTTCCTCTTGATTAATAGTTTCTATAAGTTTGATTATTGGCTGCAAAAAACATACTATTATCATGGACGAAAGTTATTTTCAGGTGGACTGCTAGATAAGTTACAGTATATTCGCCAAAAATTGGCAGAAAAAAAATCAGCAAAACAAGAGCGACAACTTGGCTATGAACAATTGAAATCTCAGCCATCTTCAGACAAAAAAACAGAGCATACCTTATCCCATCAATTGCGATATTTACGAGCAGAAAAATTGAGTGAGGAAGCATCTATGAACTATAAACCGCAAGTTTATCTAGGTAAAATTACTCTTTTGATGGCTAAAAAACAGTCTGACGAATGGTACTTGGGAGAATTTATGGGCTGGGATAAATTGACATCTGTTGAGGTGGATAAGTATGAGATTCCCGGATTGTCGGGTAATTTGTTTAATAAAGATGCGGCTCCCCTCTTGGCAGAGCAATTAAAACTGTGCTTAGATGGAGTAAATCCAGATCGATAGCCTCTTCTTCCCGGAGGTTGACCCAGGAGAGGAGGGAAAAGAATATTCTAAGCTTTATTAAGCTTAGTGGTACTTAGACAGATTATAGTCCCTAAATCGGCTGAAACCCTTTCTGGACAAGGGAAATACATCAATGGCATAAAAATACCTGAAACCCTTGTTAATACTAGATTTAGGATGATTTAACCTAAAATTATTGCCCTGTATAGGTTTGAAGCCATTTTTGCCTCAATTTTTGTTTAAGTCCCATTAGTTGCCTCATGATTTTGATTTGGTGTCATGGTAGTTAGAGTAGGGTGCGACAGAATTGAGAATCTAGACGTGTGGAGTAATAAATGCAGACAAATTCCCGAAACACCCTACAGGAAGAACTAAAAAAAAGAGAGATAGTCCCTTTTATTGGTGTATACGATGTTTTTTCAGCCTCTATCGCCGCTAAATACTACGACGGTATTTTTATCAGTGGATTTGGTTTTGCTGCCAGTCATTACGGTTTACCAGATATTGGGTTTATTGCTTGGTCAGATATTGTAGCATTTGTCCAACGGGTGAGAACATTACTGCCATATCACTATATTTTGGTTGATATTGATGATGGTTATGTGGATGCTGAAGTGGCTTGTCATGTCGTTTCTTTATTAGAGTCTGTTGGTGCTGATGGGGTAATTATTGAAGATCAAAAAAGACCAAGACGCTGCGGACATTTAGATGGAAAACAACTCTTGGAATTAGATGATTTTTTAGTCAAGTTGAAAAAAGTTTTAGCAACCAGGCATAATTTGTTTGTTGTGGCTCGAACAGATGCTGATGACGTGAAGGAAATTGTTAAAAGAGCCAAAGCATTTGCTGAAGTTGGAGCTGATGGTATTTTAGCAGATGGAATTAAAGATTTTGAAGTAATTAAAGCCATCAAATCTCAAGTAGATAAACCCCTAGTATTTAACCAAATTGCTGGAGGCAAATCTCCTACCTGTAGTTTAGATCAACTTAAGAAAATAGGCGTGTCAATGGTTAATTATAGCACCCCTTGTTTGTTTGCGGCTCAAGCTGCAATTGATGAGGCGATGAAAGCGCTGAGGGAAAACGATGGCTGTTTAGAGAAGGAAGGCGTGGGCGTAAAGGATTGTACAGCGCTTCTACATCAAAATATGGAAAACCGCGATCGCGGCAAACTTATATTGTAGAGAGTATTCCTCTTGTTATTTTCTACCAATAGACTTGTGGTAAAGATATAAAAAATGTCAATCTTCAACAAATCAGATTATCAACTTATTTGGCGAGGAAAATGAGTAGAAACTACCAAAAAACAAAATTACATTCAGGAATTTATCAAGGGCTGGAAACTATTTGTCAGCGGCAACCAAACGCTGCTGCCATCCTTGCCCCCAATCGCATACCTCTAACTTATCTGGAATTGCGCGATCGCATTCACTATGTCCTAAATCAGCTAAACTCTATCGGTATCGGGCGTAATGACAGAGTAGCGATTGTCCTCCCCAATGGTCCGGAAATGGCAGTGGCTTTTTTAGCTGTGGCTGCTGCGGCTACTTGTGCCCCCCTCAATCCTAACTATCGCGCCCCGGAATTTGAGTTTTATTTATCGGATTTAAAGGCTAAAGCCCTAATTATCCAAGCTGGAATAGATTCACCTGCTGTGGAGATTGCCCAAGCGCAAAATATCCCTATCCTAGAATTATCACCCATATTAGATAGTCCAGCAGGTTTGTTTACTTTAACTGGAGGTGAACCAAATAATCCAACAAATGGCGGCTTTGCCGAATCTGAGGATATCGCTTTAGTACTCCATACTTCTGGTACGACTTCTCGTCCGAAAATTGTACCTCTTACTCACAGAAATCTCTGTACTTCTGCGGCTAATATCCGTAAGACTTTAGGACTAACCGAAAATGACAGGTGTCTCAATATCATGCCATTATTCCATATTCATGGACTAATGGGGGCATTACTTTCATCGATAAGTGCGGGTGCGAGTGTTGTTTGTACGCCGGGATTTGACGCACCTAAGTTTTTTAATTTATTATCAGAATTTTCCCCAACATGGTATTCGGCTGTCCCGACAATGCACCAAGCTATTTTAGCCAGAAGTCAGGGGAATAAAGAAATTATTGCTAACTCGGCTATTCGCTTCATTCGTTCCTCTTCTGCTTCCTTAGCACCTCAAGTCATGGCAGATTTAGAACAAGTATTTTCTGCTCCAGTAATTGAAGCGTATGGGATGACAGAAGCAGCCCATCAAATGGCAAGCAATCCTCTACCACCCCAAGTCAGAAAACCTGGTTCAGTTGGAATGGCAGCGGGACTGGAAATTGCGATTATGGATGAGGAAGGTAACTTATTATCATCAGGAAATACTGGTGAAGTAGTTATTAGAGGAGGGAATGTTACTCCAGGATATGAAAATAATCCTCAAGCCAATGAAGGGGCTTTTACTAATGGTTGGTTTCGGACTGGGGATTTAGGTTATTTAGACAGTGATAACTATCTTTTTCTGAAAGGGAGAATTAAAGAGATAATTAACCGTGGTGGAGAAAAAATCTCTCCCCGCGAGATTGATGAAATCTTGCTAACACATCCGGCTGTAGACCAAGCACTGGCTTTTGCCATTCCTCATTCTCAATTAGGTGAAGATGTGGCTGCTGCTGTAGTATTGCGAGATAAGGCAGGAGTGACTGCCAGAGAAATTCAAGAATTTGTTGCTACGAGAGTTGCTGATTTTAAAGTGCCTCGTTTGATAACTTTCCTGGCGGAAATTCCCAAAGGTCCCACAGGGAAATTGCAGAGGATTGGGTTAGCTAAACAACTCGGCATTACGGGGAATGATACCGCCGTATCCTTCAAAGAGTTTACCCCAGCTAGTACAGACATTGAGAAACAATTAGCCAGAATTTGGTCAGAAGTTTTAGGTGTTGAGGGAGTGGGAATAGACGATAATTTCTTCCAGTTGGGAGGAGATTCTCTCCTGGTTACTCAAATTATTAACCGAGTTAGGCAAATATTACAAGTCGAATTATCTTTTATCGATTTCTTTGAAACACCAACTATTGCAGGTATCGCCCAAAGTATTGCCAGTCTGGATCCAGAAAATACCCATCAAAATTTACCATCAATCGAGACGATTTCCCAAGCCAGCAAACTTACCCTTTCCTACACACAAGCAAGTTTCTGGTTTCTCGAACAATTAAAACCAGGTAATCCTGCTTACCATCGTCCTGGTGCAATTATTATCAGCGGTTATATTAATTTAAAAGCGTTAACAGAAAGTCTCAAAGAAATTGTCCGTCGTCATGAGAGCTTGCGTACTAACTTTGTGACCATAAATGGGCAGCCTTTTCCTGTAATTCATCCAACCGTAACCCTAACCATACCACAAATTGACCTCAGTACATTGACTAAATCTCAGCAAGAAGCTGAAATTAAACGCCTGGGAAAAGAAGATGCTCAAGCCCCTTTTAACTTGTCTGAAGGTTTATTGTTTAGAGTCAAATATTTGCGACTGAGCGCCGAAAAACATCTGTTACTATTGACATTCCATCATATCATTTTTGATGGTTGGTCAATGGAAGTCTTCTTGCCAGAATTAGCAAAGATTTACGCAGCATTTTCTCAAGAACAAAAATCACCATTACCAGAATTGACTATTCAGTATAAAGATTTTGCCTATTGGCAACGTCAGTGGTTAACTGGGGAGGTGCTAGAAACTCAAATTAATTACTGGAAGCAACAATTAGCTGGAGTACCACCGCTATTAGAATTGCCAACTAACCGCTCCCGTCCCGCAATTCCCACATTTCGAGGTGAGTTATACGAAATTGTGTTACCTCAAAGCTTAAGGGAATCCCTAAAAGCATTAAGTCAGGAGGAAGGAGCAACACTATTTATCACTTTACTCGCAGCTTTTGCCATACTTTTGCATCGATATACCAATCGAGAAGATATTGTTATTGGCACGCCTGTCGCTGGACGAAATCGAATTGAGACGGAGCAACTGATTGGGGCACTAATTAATACTATAGTTATCCGTACTTCCATCAGCGATAATCCTTCATTTCGCGCCTTATTAAATCAGGTAAAGAAAGTAGCTTTAGATGCTTATGCTCATCAGGAATTGCCAATTACTAAACTGGTAGAGGCACTCCAACCAGAGCGTAATATCAGCTATCAATCGATATTTCAGGTAATGTTTCAGTTTACAAATAGCGTCAATGAGGTGGTAGGAAAAGACTTCCGAATGGAGGAAATGGAGTTAGATAATGGAGTATCTGTTTTAGATTTAAGCTTGGATATTATCGATACCCATATAGGTTTTTGTTGTCGCTTTAAATACAACACCGATTTGTTCGATCCCGTCACAATCGAACGTATGGCAGAACATTTTCAACATCTGCTAGAAGCGATTGTGGCTCATCCAGAGCAATCTATTGGTTCGTTACCTTTATCGACTGAAGTTCAAGAAACAACCTTGACATCTGGAAGTAGTAAATTTCACACAAATCTCAATCGCCAACAATTTAGCTGTTATTTGATTGGCAATGAATCTTTGGTGATTCCCTGTGCTGAGATTCTTATGAAAGGTGGACATCAAATCTTAGGTATTATCTCCACTGGCAAGTCAATTAGTCAATGGGCAACTTCACAGAGTATTCCTCACATTCAGCCTAAAGAGGATCTAATTAGCTTTTTAAGTCAATCACCTTTTGACTACTTATTCAGTATTTACAATCTCTCTATTATTCCAGAAGAAGTCCTGAAATTACCTCGTCGCTACGCAATTAACTGTCACGATGCTCTTTTGCCAAAATATGGAGGTATTAATGCTCCATCATGGGCGATTCTCCATCAGGAAAAAACTCATGGTATCACCTGGCATCAGATGGCAAATGTAGTTGATGGCGGCGATATATTGAAGGAAGTTACCATTGATATCGAGCAGGATGAGACGGCATTTTCTCTGAATCGAAAGTGTTATGAAATTATTATCCATTCCTTCGCTCAATTAGTTGATGATATTGCGGCAGATAGAGTGGTTATCACTCAACAAAATCTGGATGAGCGCAGCTACTTCTTAATGCGGCAAAAACCTAGTCCAGGATGTTTGTTATCATGGCAGAAGTCTGCTGCTGAATTAGATGCTTTAATTAGAGCCTTAGACTTTGGCTCTCATCTGAATTTACTGGGTATGCCTAAGTTGGCAATCGGTAATGAATTTGTCATTGTACCTCAGATTAAAGTTTTGGATAATTTAGCCCAATCACCATCGGGAAGAATTACAGCAATTAATGATAATAGTCTAATAATTGCAACGAAAAGTTACGATATTCTCCTCAACTACGTTCTAAGCATAGAAGGTAATAAATTATCTATTCCTGAGTTTGTCACCAGATTTAATCTTCAGATTGGAGAAGAATTTAAGGACATAGATATAGAGCGATCGCAAAAACTGGAAAATTGGGAATCATTGCTGTTCAAACACGAACAATTCTGGGTAGAAAGATTAGCTAGTTTAAATCCAATTACTATTCCTTATGGCAATCGAGAAAGATTATCTCCCTTATCAGCGCGTCAGGTAAAGAGTGGAGATTGGTTGATACCGGATGAGGTAATAACATTCTTGGCGCAGCGTCAGGGAGAATGGAGTTTAAGCAATTTTCTGGTGGCTGCTTTTGCTGGATATCTATCTCGTATTAGTCAGACTAGTTGTTTTGATTTGGGATTGAGACAGGGAGAAATGCTAAACCAACTAACCCAATTAGAGGGATTTTTTGCTAGTGATGTTCCTTGTCGGATAAATCTTAACTATCAGCAAAGTTTTGAGTCTGTTTTTCAATCTGTAAATCAAGAGATAAAATTGGTTAAACACCATCAGACATATCCGCGAGATATCCTCCTGAAATATCCCCAAATTAAAGGACTAATAGAGTTGGGTTTTGAGCATAAGTTTCTGGTGAATATCGAACAAGTACAAAGCCTAGATGAATATAGTATAGGACAGAATAATCCTCTCACCTTAGTTATACCAGAATCTGGGACAAAATGTTATTGGATTTACGATTCAGAAATCTTTGATAGCGATACCATTGCGAAAATGGAAGGACAATTTACTACTTTTGTCCGGAGTATCGTTACCAATCCCACCTTATCTCTGGCAGAAATTAATTTATTAGCTGATGATGAACTTCATCAAATCTTAGGAGAGTGGAATAATAACCAAAGCGATTATCCGAAAAATCTCTCTATTCACCAATTGTTTGAACTTCAGGTAGAAAAAACTCCCGATGCGCTAGCTGTGGTATGGAAAAATCAGGAAATCAGCTATCGGGAATTAAATAATCGTGCTAATCAATTAGCCCATTACCTGCAAAAATTGGGAGTAAAACCAGAAGTATTAGTCGGAATTTGCGTAGAAAGATCGATAGAAATGCCCATCGGGATCTTGGGGATTCTCAAAGGAGGTGGAGCTTATGTACCCTTAGATCCTAATTATCCCACAGAACGTTTAAACTATATGGTAGAGGATGCCCAAATTTCCCTAATCATAACTCAAGAGAAATTCCAGCAGCAGTTTGATAATCCAGAAGTTCGTCAAATCTGCTTAGATAAAGATTGGAGGATAATTAGTCAAGAAAGTAGCGAAAATCCCCTTAGTGAAGTGAGAGCCGAAAACTTAGCCTACGTTATTTATACATCAGGCTCCACCGGAAAGCCCAAAGGTGTAATGATTAATCATCAATCTTTGGTAAACTTCACCAAAGCAGCCATTGACGAATATAGAATAACTCAGTGCGATAGCGAAGCGCTGCTGCAAGCAGATCGCATTTTGCAATTTGCCTCGATTAGTTTCGATGCCGCAGCCGAAGAAATATATCCCTGTTTGACTGCTGGCGGTACATTGGTGCTGCGCACAGATGAAATGTTAAGTTCGATCGGGACTTTCCTCAAGGCGTGTCAAAATGAGAAGGTGACTGTTTTAGATTTACCTACAGCCTACTGGCATCAGATGGTGGCTGAATTAGCCACAACTGATGTAGCATTACCAGATTCCATCCGATTGGTAATTATTGGCGGAGAAAGAGTTTTGCCAGAATTTGTGAAAACCTGGCAAGAGTCTGTGGGAAATTATCCTCAATTAGTCAATACTTACGGTCCGACAGAAGGAACAGTAGTTGCTACAATATATCCAGTCACAACCTCAACATCAAGTCAAAAAGAAGTACCAATCGGACGTGGGATTGCCAATGTCCAAACCTACATTCTCGACCAAAACTTACAACCTCTACCTATCGGTATTCCAGGAGAATTACATATTGGTGGTGCTGGATTAGCGCGAGGCTACCTCAACCGTCCAGAATTAACCGCAGCCAAGTTTATTCCCAATCCCTTAGCAAAGTCAAAATTAAACAGACTTTATAAAACAGGTGATTTAGCCCGTTATTTACCAGATGGCAATATCGAATTTCTTGGTCGAATTGATAATCAAGTGAAAATTCGCGGCTTCCGAATTGAGTTAGGCGAAATTGAAGCTGTATTAATACAAGATCCTCATGTCCGCGAAACTGTAGTTATCGCCAGAGAAGATATACCAGGAGATAAGCGTTTAGTTGCCTATCTAGTTTCCCAACAACAACCCCCACCTACTACAGATAAATTGCGGCGCTTCCTCAAGGAAAAATTACCAGATTATATGATTCCTTCCGCTTTTGTTATCCTAGAGAGTTTTCCCCTAACCCCAAATGGAAAAATAGACTATCGTTCCCTCCCAACACCAGACTACCGCTTCCAAGAATTAAACAATAACTTCGTCAAGCACCGCGATGAATTAGAACAAAAACTAACAGAAATTTGGCAGAAAGTCCTGCAACGACAACATATCAGCATCAAAGATAACTTCTTCGACTTAGGCGGACATTCCCTCGTCGCCGTCCAACTCTTCTCTCAAATTCAGAAACAATTAGATAAAGACTTACCCCTAGCCACCCTATTCCAATACCCAACAATTGAAGAATTAGCCCAGATTATTCGTCAAAAAGAATTGGTAGCACCCATATCTTCCTTAGTCGCAGTCAAACCCAGCGGTGCTAAAAAACCCTTCTTCTTCCATGGCGGTGCAGCCGATGCTTTGAGTTGGGCAAAATTTGCTAAATTATTAGATAAAGAACAACCTTTTTATGCCCTGCAACGCCCAGATTTAGATGGCAAAGAAATTACCGAAAATTCTGTAGAAGAATTGGCACAACTTTGTCTAGTTGAAATCCGGAAAATTCAACCAAAAGGTCCTTATTTATTAGGTGGACACTGTTTTGGCGGTATGGTAGCTTTTGAGATGGCACAACAACTCATCTCTCAGGGAGAAGAAGTCGATTTACTAGCCTTATTCGATGCTTATCCACCTAGACAATCTCAACCTCAAATCAATCGCGATTCTTTAGCTTTTAGGTTGAGATATAATTTCCACAAGTTTGATTATTGGTTATCCAAAACTTACTATTATCATGGTCAAAAGTTGTTCTCAGGTGGACTTCTAGATAAGTTCAAATATATTGGACAAAAAGTCCAAGAGAAAATTGCCGCCAAACAGAAGCGGCAAATTGTTCAGCAGCAATTGACATCTCAGCCATCTCCAGAGGAAAAAACGGCTGATACTTTGCCCCATGAATTGCGATACTTACGAGCAGAAGAAGTGAATCGGGCAGCATCTGTTAAATATAAGCCGCAAGTTTATCCAGGTAAAATTACCCTATTAAGAGCAAAGAAACAGTTTGCCCAATGGTATTTAGGTGAATTTATGGGCTGGGATAAGTTAACATCTGTTGGAGTGGATAAGTATGAGATTCCCGGATTAGCGGGTAATTTGTTTAATAAAGATTCTGCTCCCCTCTTGGCAAAGCAGTTAAAACTGTGCTTAGATAGAGTAGATGCAGATGGTAGTGCCTTACTCTCTAATCTCAGATTGAGTGGTTGGTCAGCTATTAGCTCAAAAAATTAATAAATCTTAAGATAGCTCCCAGTAATAAATTGTTACATTTACCTTGGTTTTCCCTCCCATATCCTTCCAGTTAAATATCTTTTCATTCAACCTGACGGGGTGACAACTATGATGGAAAGCTTGACAGACTAGCCTTTTTAAGCCATTCCAATCCTGAAAGCCACCCACATCAGGAAAAATTAGCATCGATCATCTACCGAAATGAATAAAACTATTGTCCAAATTGTACCTAGATTACCACCTTATACAGATGGAGTAGGTGATTATGCCCTGGGAGTAGCTGATAGATTATTAAAAGATCGTGGTATATCTACTCATTTCTTAGTTTTTCAACAAGGACTTCAAATCGATCCCATAATTAATGGATTTTCTGCTACTGGCTTACCAGCTCACAGTACCAAAGCTTTCTTATCTGTATTACCTGCAGATATTGAAGGAATAATTTTACATTATAGTAACTATCCCTATCTTCTGGGCAAGTTTGACGCACCCTTTTGGCTGCCAGACGCTTTGCAATTGGCTAGGGAGGAGCGTCAAATCAAATTAGTGGTAATGTTTCATGAATTACCTCGATTAAAGTGGAAAAATATCAGCTTTTTAAACCCTATCCAGACTATAGTTTCTCGTCGTCTGGCGCAAATTGCCACTAGCATCATTACCGATAGCGGTAGATTTAAAGCCCAGCTTGCTCAGTGGGTGAAATCTCCCATTACCTGCATCCCTGATTTTTCAACGGTTGGAGAACCCGAATTTGTCCCGCCATTGACTAAACGCGATCGCCGCCTGATCGTCTTTGGTGGCAGCGATCGTCATCGCGTCTATCAAAATGCACTACCACAACTACTGGAAACTTGTAAAATTTTCCAAATTACTGAAATTTGCGATATCGGTAAATTTCTGGATTTAAACCCGTCCGACTTTCCTGGTATCCATCTCATACAAATGGGATTTCAATCTGCTGAAGCGATCGGTCAATTAATGTTAAATTCCTGGGGTGGTTGTTTTGACTACACTCGCTTTCCTGGAGATTTAGGCAAATCCACAGTATTTGCCTCCTACTGCGCCCATGGATTAATTCCTCTCGGTACTCAATACAATCCTTCTGAAGCTGATGGAATTGCACTCAACAAAAATTACCTAATTTTGGGCAATGATTTGAGTCAATTTAATGAAATTCAACTTCAAGCTATTGCCGATAACGCTTATCAATGGTATCAGCCCCATAACCAAACCAAGAATGCCCAAATTTTTGCTTCACATCTCCTCGGCTAAGTCAAAAATCAAAAAGGGGAATGAAAAATGGGTAATGAATAGTAGGTAACCAAACACCAAGTCTAATCACCAACAACTAACAACTAATAACCAATAACCAACAACTAATGAATACTCAAACATTTATCCCCATATCTCAGCCCTCCATTACTCAATTAGAAATAGACTATGTAACTGATGCCCTAAAATCTGGTTGGGTATCTTCACTGGGCGAATATATCACAAAATTTGAGGAAAAATTCGCTGCTTACTGCGGAACAAAATATGCCCTAACCACAGCCAACGGCACGACAGGAATACATCTCGCATTAGCCACCTACGGTATCAAACCAGGTGACGAAGTAATTGTCCCAGATTTCACCTTCATCGCCACCGCTAACGCCGTCAATTATACCGGGGCAAAGCCTGTATTCGTTGACATAGAAGAAGATACTCTATGTATTAATCCTTTGGAAATTGAAAAAGCTATCACTGAAAAAACTAAAGCTATAATAGCTGTTCATCTTTACGGACATCCCGCCAATATGACTGCCATCAATCAATTAGCACAACAATATAATCTGATTGTTATGGAAGATACTGCCGAAGCCCATGGTGCGTCAATCAATGGACAAAAAGTGGGATCTTTATCCTACTGTGGTATCTTTAGTTTCTATGGCAATAAGATCGTAACTTCCGGTGAAGGAGGGATGATTACAACTAACGATGAAGAATTTTATCAAAAAGCCAAACATTTACGAGATCATGCCATGAGTAGCTCAAAACGATATTGGCACGATGAGTTGGGTTATAACTATCGGATGACAAATATGCAGGCGGCTTTAGGTTTAGCCCAACTGGAAAGAATCGATGAATTTATCGAGAAAAGACAAGAAATATTCAACGAGTATCAAAAAAATCTCTCAGATATCCCGGGGTTGAAACTAAACTTCACTGCCAAGTGGGCCACTAATGTTTACTGGTTAATCTGCCTGGAAATAGAAGGCTATACAGAGATAGAGCGAAATAATCTCATGGATGCTCTCAAATTAAAAGGGATAGATACTAGACCTTACTTCTATCCAATTTCTGATATGCCAATGTACAAAAACGAGCAGATTTATACCCCAATCACCCATAAAGTCTACCAAAGAGGCATTAACCTACCTTGTTACTTTGACCTGACCGATCGAGAAATAGATTATATCTGCTCGTCCATTGGGAATTATTTGGAATTAAACCAATTTTCAGCAGCTTGAATTTCACAAGCAAAATTGGCTTAATAAACGGTTAATTCGCAATCCCAATTATACGTCACAATAACTTATGAAAACCAGAAAAGGTTATTAGCTCTCCTTTGGATTATCCTACCACGATCGCTGAAATGACGCAATCTCGTAAAGTATTAAAAATAATTCTCAATTAATTTAACGGAGTTAAGGCACTTTCAGCCGTTTTTAATTTATGAAGTTATGTGACGATACTTTTTTTTCAGGGAGAGGGGTTGGAGGTGAGGGGAAAACCCTCTCCCTGAATAATTTGGTAATGGTTGATGGCTAATCGCTAAACCATCATAGTAGAGATAAAAACTTTCATAATTAGCAATTATCGATGAGCCATTACCAATTCTCCCAATACTTCTAGAATTTTACTTCATAATTAACACCACCGCGAACCTCTAAAGGCAAAAAGATCGTCATCACTTCTCCCTCTTGCGGGCGCTGCCGGACAATTAACTTACCGCCCAAAGCTTGAAATAGATGTTTAGTAACATTAAGATTCAAACAGAGACTACCCGTTTCTGGTTGGAACATCAGCAGATGACCAATTGATTTTAAATTCCGACAATTTACCCTACTCAAATCATCAGGATTTCGCGAATCTTCTAAATTAGTTTGAGATAATAATTGTAACTTTAATTGATTGCCAGCCAATGTTACTTCTACCTGAATATGACTACCTCCTGGCAAAGTGCGGGTAAAATTTTCCACCAAACCAGTCAACACCTGCTCCAGCATCGCCGGATTACTGACAACAGTTGGTAGATTGGGCGGTAAAATCACATTCAAAGTCAAATTACGCCGTTCTGCTTGTTTTTTCCATAGAGGAATACTCTGTTGAAATATTTGCGCTACAGACATAGAAGTCAGATTAACAATAGTTTGTTTAGCTGTAGTATTCTCTAACTCTGCCGCTCGGAAAATCAGCTCCATCCTATTAATTTGTTCAGTACATTCACGATCGATAATTTCTAAGCGTCGCGTCACTTCTGGCGGTAAATCTCGACGCTTCAATAACAGTTTAGTTAGAGTTCTAATTGTCGTTAATGGTGTACGAATTTCATGAGTCAGAGCTTGGAGTAGCTCAAAATCTGGGTGAGATTCACGATTAGATGAATAGGAACTAAATCTCCGGTCTGTAAGATCTGAGTTAGAATCATAACCCATTTTGGTTTTTCCTTCCCTAGGAAGCCAATCATTTTTTACCAACCGTTCCCAATGGCGATCTGTAGTATCCTTTGGTAATCTTAACGTCGATCGATCTTGACTCGCTTGGCGATTGGTATTTCCATCTTTACTAATATCCCTTCGCCCATCATAGATATTGCCAAACTCATTACCATGAAACTGATACTTTGAGTATTGATTAACCTCAGTTGTCAAATTTACCGATAGGGTATGATTCTTTTCACCTTGGGGTAATTCTGGCAAATTATGGAGGAGCTGGCGACCAAATTCCATCACAATTCGGTAATCTGGTGACTTGGGTGCAAACTCTTTAACTAAAGCTTCCAACTGACTAACTTGATGGGCACTTGTCAGTAAGATCCTAGGATAAAGAGATATCCAAGCTTGTTCCACATCTTCTGGAGAGAAAGAAAACCGAAAAGCCGGAATACCACTTAAATCTTCCCCAGCAGCCATGACTAAACTAAACTTACTAGTCAACACCAAACAAAATTTTTCTGCAGTTAAAGGATCGGTGGGAAATAAAGGTAAATTGAAAGGAGTATTGGTAATTTCTTGAGATGGTGACTCTTGCCCAGGAGGCAACTTAAATTGATTACAATGTAGAGCGAGTAATGGTTCCGATCTAAAAATTCCGGTTTGGAAACGGGATAGGAGTTTTCGGTGACTTAAGACAGGCGCAGGAGAAACCAAAAGTAATCCTTGGAGAGATGATACCCGATCATCCCTATCTGTTTGAGAAAGGAGTTGCAACAACAAATATTCCAGAGATGCGATCGCACTTTGCCATTCCCTTTGAGCCTTCGCCCACTCTTTAGCCTTGCGACTGGCAGCACTTCTATCTCCCCTCTCTTTCCCATAAGAGGTTCCGGCCTCAAGTACAATTGGTTCATTTGAGCCACTTTCCGTACTTTGAGCTAAAACTTCACTTAAACTTGGCAACAACCACTTTTGCACCACTTTTCATCCCCATGGAATACCAGCTTTGCTTTTCTGACTACGAGCATAATCCGATCGACAATCTATCTGAAGTAGTATAACCGAACCCAAAAGTCGCAATCTCCGTTAGTTGGGGCTAGGGGTTAAGGGCTAGGGGTTAGGAGCTAGGGGGACAAGGGGGACATTTTTTTTTCTCCCTCTCCTCCCCCACTCCCTGCTCCCCACTCCCTGCTCCCCTACTCCCTTACCTCTCACCTCTTTTATGTCATTCTTACTATGTCATCCTTACAAAAACTAGATAACCAAAAAAACCAACCCAAAAGGAAAAAGAAAAATAGCCGCAACCTTTGGTTTGAAAGAGCCATGGCGATAGTGGCATCAGCGAACTTATTTTTAGTAGTATTTGACCTAAGCTACATTCCCTTACGAGATTTCTGGCTTCAGCGCAGAATCCAGGTTTTTAGCTTTAAAATCGGTCCAATTGTATCCAAAGGCTTTCCCGTCCCCATTCCCATTCCCAACATCACTCCATTATATGACCCCATTAAAGGTATTGAACCTTATCGAGATACGGCTCAGTACTTGGAAAGAGTTACCCAACTGCAAAGCAAGCTAATTGAGCCAGGATTGCGATCGCCAGAAGTAGCCTCTATCCTGGAAGATTTGCGCCGCCGCAGTACAGAGATGATTAATACCAATCCCTTTCAGATTGCCAATAAAACTGGTAACCTCGAAAAAATTAAAAATAAGATCGTCCAACATCTTCCCACACCAGAGGATTCAGCAAAAGAATCATTGATAAAATTTTGGAGCGTAGAAAACTTGGGCAAAAATCCCCTAGACGAACTTAACTTTTTTGACAAAGAGATTCGTCCCTTAATTGAAACAAACTACTTTCGTCCCCTGGGAGAAAATGGTCAATTCCTCGATCTATTTGGGATAATTGACTTTCCATTTTTTGTCTTATTTAGCATAGAATTTCTCGGACGTAGCTGGTCTCTCAGTCGCCGTCATATAGGTGTCAGTTGGCTGGATGCCATGCTGTGGAGGTGGTACGATCTCTTTCTCCTCATCCCACTTTGGCGCTGGCTGAGGATTATTCCCGTGACGATTCGTTTAGATCAAGCAAAATTAATCGATCTTAGTGCTATTCAAAAGCAAATCCGTCAGGGATTTGTAGCAGAAATCGCTGGCGACATGACTCAAGTAATTGTAATTAGAGTAATTAACGAAGCACAAGACTCAATTCGTCGCGGCGAAATTGCCAATTGGTTATCGCAACGAGAAGCCCGTCCTTATATCGATCTAAATAATACCGATGAAGTCGCCACATTGACCAAAATTGGCATCCAACTCACCGTTTACAAAGTCCTTCCAGAAATTAGATCCGATCTCGAAGCATTACTTAAACATCACCTAGAAAAGATCCTCAAACAGTCCCAAGTTTATGATGGATTAGAAAAAGTACCGGGAGTAGGACAACTCAGAAATCAACTAACAGAAAAGCTAGTAAAACAAATTACTCAAACCATTTACGATGGCGCTAATATAGCCATTGAAGAAGATCCAGTTGGCGAACAATTACTGCAAATATTAATTAAACACGTAACAGAAGCTTATGGATCTCAGCTTCAAACCAAGCAAACATTAGAAGATGTTCAATCCCTAATCGTAGATTTCTTAGAAGAAATGAAAGTCAATTACATCGAGCGTTTATCTGAAGAAGATTTAGAAGAAATTCTCGATCAAAGTCGAGCAATTGGTCAAATTAAAAGCAGTTGAGCGATCGTAAATATCGGTTATTATAACTGTTTACCTCTAACCTCTTTTAAAGATTGGCAATTTGGATGTGGCGGAAATTTCTTTATGACAAAACTTATGTAAAACATCCATCTGTAGAGTGCGTTACGGGAAAGCTAACCCACCATCCACACCATGAGTATAGCCGCTGTGTAAGTAATATGTGAAACTGAGTAGCCACCAAGGGAGGTGTGTAAATTGTGCACAATCAAACCAGGTAAAAGTGAAAATAAGATAGACGATTGCAACTGTTTCCATCCCACGGAAAGGAGACTTGATAACGCACCAGAAAGAAAATCCCAATAGTGCCGAGTAGGTTAGCATTCCCAGAATACCTACAGATATAGTTGTATCCAGAATCAAGTTATGAGCTTTATAGGTAGGTATAATTTGAGTACGCAATTGTCCATCTTTATTCATGTAATCGTAACTCAAATCACCCAGATGCAAGACTTTTGGTATGTGGTGAGGATTTACTATATGGGGATAAGCGATACCAAAACCATCAAATCCCCATCCTAACCAAGGACGTTTGCTAATACTTTGTAAGGAAAGTTGCCAAAGCCATGCTCTATCTGAGGTAAAGTTTTTAAGTAGTAAGGTTTTTGGATTGTAGTTGAATTGATTTAATGCTCCAATCTGGCGACTGAGTGAAACAGGGATAACTAAAATGAGAAAAAATAATCCAGTACATAGGATAAAATTGCGATATTTTTTTACTAAATTAGATTGATAGAGTGAGTAAGCTATTTTCGTCCGAACCGAGAATTGTTGGAGGGTAAAAGCTATCGTATTGAGTGAAACGAAAAGGTTGTAAATTATTGTTAGTAATCTGAATACCCATCTTGAGAGGTGTTTCCGCATTAAAATAAACCAGGAAAACAGAGGACAGGCGATATTCCAGATATGCCTCATAGTCAAGTTCTCTTGAGGGTGGGCTAACGGTAAATCATCTATGGCATTGGATTATCTGACTTGTCAGTGACATTACCCACCCTATCTTTGATTACTTACTGTTTATCTTTCATTTCAGGAAACAGTCGATTAGCCCCAATCGAGAGGGGGACTGCTCCAGCCTCTCATAAGCTGTTACGCATTTAATTTGCATATCCCCACACCCCACACCCCATACCCCACAACCCTTTCAACAAATTTAGTATCCAATGCCATATTGCGCCGCAGCTTATCTTGTCCGCCTAGAGAATTGCATCAGCGATCGAAGTTTTGGCTATAATCGTACAGTCAGTTGCTCGAATCAGGCACAACAACGGATTTCATGGTTTCAAGGCTTGACAGCCCCGCAGTAGCGCTCGTTGTTTGGGATGGCGTACTGAAGATTCCTTGTGTATCGATACCGAGGACTGTCAAACAACTAAGATCTACTCGATCTGAGGTGGGTTGACCCCACTTTTTTTTATTGGAGAACACTTTGGCTATGACTCATCCCCTAATTCCACAGCTAATCGATTTGGCAACCCCGATAGCCGAACAATTGGGATTGGAGGTAGTTAGTGCAGTGTTTCACACCAACCAAAGCCCACCAGTACTCCGGGTAGACATCCGCAACTGTCAGCGCGATACCAGTTTAGATGATTGCGAACGGATGAGCCATGCCCTAGAAGCACAATTAGACACCGTGGATATGATTCCAGACAGCTACGTTTTGGAAATTTCCAGTCCTGGGATATCGCGACAACTTACCACAGATCGTGAATTCATTTCCTTCAAAGGGTTCCCTATCATTGTCCAGCTTTCTGAACCATATCAGGGTCATCAAGAGTGGCGGGGGCAATTAATTAACCGGGATGATACGGCAGTGTACCTCAATCAAAAAGGACGCGCGATCGCAATTCCCCGTCACCTAGTCATCCGGGTACGCCTAGACGATCGGAAATAAAACAAGTCAAACCAGGAAATGGGGAATAGGTAAAAATCCCTGAAAACAACAAAAAAACACAACAAATAACCAACAATCAAGAACAAATAACCAAATAAAGGAGCATCAACTTATGTCCATAATTAAGCTATATGGTCTCAAAAAGATGATCGATGAGATCTCCCAAAGCCACAATCTGCCAAAATCTGCCGTTCAACAAGCCCTAATCGAAGCACTAATCAAAGGTTACGAACGCTATCGTCGGGCACAACGGATTGAGCGAACCCATTTTGACGACGACTACTTCAATAACTTTGAAGTAGAACTTGATGTCGAAGAAGAAGGATTCCGCATTTTATCAACCAAAACCATCGTTCACGAAATTACCAACAGCGACCATCATATTTCCCTCAAAGAAGTCCAAAAAGTAGCATCTGAGGCACAAGTGGGTGACTCAGTAGTTGTCGATGTCACCCCCGATCAAAATGAATTCGGACGGATGGCAGCAATTCAAACCAAACAAGTACTATCCCAAAAACTAAGAGATCAACAGCGCAAGCTAATTCAAGAAGAGTTTGAAGAATTAGAAGGAACAGTTCTTCAAGCAAGAGTTCTACGATTTGAACGACAATCTGCGATCCTGGCAATTAGTAGTGGCTTTGGTCAGCCCGAAGTCGAAGGCGAATTACCCAAACGAGAACAATTACCCAACGACACCTATCGCATTGGCACTACCTTTAAGGTATATCTCAAAAAAGTCCGGGAAGGTCCCCACCGCGGACCTCAACTGATCGTTTCTAGAGCATCTGCAGGTTTAGTCGTCTACCTATTTGCCAACGAAGTCCCAGAAATTGAAGATGAAGTAGTCCGGATTGTCGCCGTAGCTAGAGAAGCGAATCCCCCCTCACGACATGTCGGACCAAGAACCAAAATAGCTGTAGATACTCTAGAAAGAGATGTGGATCCTGTAGGTGCTTGTATTGGTGCTAGAGGCTCCCGCATTCAAGTAGTAGTGAACGAATTGCGCGGCGAGAAAATTGACGTAATTCGCTGGTCCCCCGATCCCTCCACCTATATTGCCAATGCCCTCAGTCCAGCTAGAGTCGATCGGGTATTATTAATGAATCCTGAGAACCGTCAAGCCCATGTTTTAGTAGCAGAAGATCAATTAAGTTTAGCCATTGGCAAAGAAGGACAAAACGTCCGCCTTGCAGCCCGACTTACTGGCTGGAAAATTGACATTAAAGATGGTGCCAAGTACGACTACGAAGCCGAACATCGCAAACTAGAAGCATTGCTAGCAGCAACTAGTTCCGAAGATACAGAAGAGGATCGCGATGACGCAATAGACACCTTCAATCCCGAAGATTCCCGGCAAGAAGCAGAATAAGATCGGGGAGTAGGGATCAGAGAGATATGGATAGGGGGAGAGCCAAAATTTCTTCCTTGTCCCGTCCCCCCTATTCTGTATCAAATAAAATTAGGGGCTGATGGGGGCTATGGCTAAAACCATTGCCAAGTCTGGCTTGCAGCACATTATTTTGTCAAAAAATTGAGTAGATTTTTTGGCCTTATTGACACTATTTTAAAATACGGGCAGCCAACCAAATTTATCAAGGGAGAAGGCAACCACCCTGCTTGTCCCCCTTATTCCCCCACTCCCCATCCCAAACCAGATGAAACCAAATTACCGCCGTTGCTTAAGCTGTCGTCAAGTGGGACTAAAACAAGTCTTCTGGCGTGTTGTTCGAGTCTATCCTTCAGGCAAGGTACAATTAGATGTGGGTATGGGTCGTTCTGCCTACATTTGTCCTCAAGAGAATTGTCTGAGAGCAGCTCAAAAGAAAAACCGACTGGGGCGTGCCCTTCGCGTATCGGTGTCAGAAGAACTCTATCAAATGTTGTGGCAGCGTCTAGCGGCGAAGGCAGAAGAGCCAATCAACGCAGGTTCAGATCCTTGAAGAGAAACGAGCTTCATCACCCTATCTGTAAAACAGCAGCTCAAAACCAGTTGGAGAGTGGGGGATAGAGGGTAGGGGAAGGATAAATATATTTTTATTTTTCGTTATGAAAAGGGTATCCAAGAAGATCCGACGGGAAAATTGTAGCAAATCGCGCCAAGTTTGTTAAGATTTGTAGAAGATTGAACGATCGCGAGTAGGGTTGTAGTTTTCATATATTGGGTACAAGACAAGTCAGTAACCCCGGTCTCTTGACATGGTGGCTCTGTCAGAAGAAATTCTCTCGAGCCGTACTGATCGACATCAGCCCCTTATGGCTGCGTTATCAGTAAGCGTTAAAGAACCTACCAGTGGATGGGCAGCTAGTCCAGCAAATAGAACCGAAAAGTTAAACAGTTTGAAAATCGCTGAAACAGGACTTTTTGGATAGTTACCGACCGATAACCGACAGGAAAGCTAACATGACTCCAGCGAGTTGAAGGACAACCAGCTCCTGCTCTCAAGGCGATCGCATCCTTCCACCCCACACTCGGAGGTAGGCAGCGATATTTCGTGCAATCTGTTTTCTTCCCAAGGCTCAAGCCGTAGGGTTTTCAACGATACTTTTTATGAGCAACCAGTCATTCGAGCGTGTAGTTATGGTCTAAAAACAGTTATGTAAGACGGGGGAATAGTGGATGAACAACGGCAAAATCAGAATTTACGAATTATCACGGGAATTGAACTTGGACAACAAAGACATTTTGAATATTTGCGAAGGACTCAATATTGCTGTTAAAAGTCACAGTAGCACGATTACGGAATCGGACGTTCAACGCATTCGGGCGGCAGCGGAAAAATATACAGAAACACCCACAACGGTAAAGCATCGGGATAGTGGGGCAGAAGGAAGTGCTAAATCTCCATTGCCTCACAAATCAAATCGTCCCAACCCTCAGCAGAAACAGCAAATTCTCAGCTTGAAGCCAAAGTCTCGTCCTAGTTCCAGTTATCAACAGGGGGCAGATCGTGGGGCAACCCCACCACAAGCACCTGTAAAACCAAGGGTAAACCCACCGCGTCCCCCCGTCAACGCGAATCGACCTAACCAGGCAAACCAGGCAGCCAATGAGTCGGAATCACAGGCGGTCAAGCCAAAACCAACGACACCCAGTATCGAAGAAAAACCACAACTAGTTCAACCCCCTTCCAGACCAAGTTCGCCAAAACAGCAGGCAGCTCAAGTTGAGCGCCCAGTGTTGAAACGCGATCGCATTGAGTCTGGCGACGGGGGAGCAGGTCTAGTCCAAAATCAGACCAAATCCCCCAAATCATCCCGAACTCCTTCTGAATCTAAAAGCCCAGGGCGGAATGCGCCAACAGCTCCACCAGTCCCGAAACTCCAAGCACCTCCCAGACGAGCCAATCCAGAAGCTCCAGCGAAAACAGGAGTGTCGAAGCCCGGTGTTAGCCCCACAGGGGGAGCCGATGAAGAAGAAGTCCTATTTGAAACTCCAGAGGATATCCTCAAAGAGGTTAAACTAAGGCGACCAACCCTGCCCAAGCAGCTCAAAAAGAAAGAGTGGGAGGAGGAAGAAGAAGAGGGAAAAGAAGCAGCCAAAGTAGGGAAAGCTGGTGGCAAAGTCAAGCGGCGACCGAAACTGATCGAAGAGGAAGAAGAGGAAGATCTGGTAGCAAGTTTACAAGAAATGGCTGCTGCCACCATGTTAACTGAAGCAGTACTCCGTCCCCCTAAGCCCAAGTCACGCCCAACTCAGTCTGTCACAACTCCAGCAGTTACCCAGAAGAAAAAACCTCCGATCAAAGGTAGCCCTGCCAGCGGCAAGTCAGATAGTCGCGATTATGGGGCAGGAAGCAGCAAAGGCGATCGCAATTCCAAAAAAGGTACCCCTGAACGTCCAGATAAAGTGGTACTAACAGATTCTCTCACTGTCAGAGAACTGGCTGCTAAATTGGAGATTGCTGAAACTGAAATTATCAAAAAGCTATTCTTCAAAGGAATGGCGGTAAACATCACCCAAACCTTAGACATAGATACCGCTACCATGGTAGCTGAGGAACTAGGCGTGGTAGTGGAAACCGCACCAGAAGAAGCCCTACCCAAGACCGAGATGCTGGACGAAGCCGATCTGGAAAACCTGGTTTGGCGACCCCCAGTTGTCACGATTATGGGTCACGTCGATCACGGTAAAACGACTCTCCTCGATGCCATCCGCGCTACCAAAGTGGCTCAAGGGGAAGCAGGTGGAATTACCCAGCACATTGGCGCTTACCATGTTGATGTGGAACATGAAGGCGACACCCAGCAGGTGGTATTCCTCGATACCCCAGGTCACGAAGCCTTCACCGCAATGCGGGCAAGAGGAGCAAGAGTTACAGATATTGCCATCTTAGTCGTAGCTGCTGATGATGGTGTCCGTCCTCAAACCATTGAAGCCATCAGACACGCCCAAGCTGCTGAAGTCCCCATTATTGTTGCTATCAACAAGATTGACAAAGCAGAAGCCCAACCAGATCGCGTTAAGCAAGAATTAACTGAATATGGGCTAGTCCCAGAAGAGTGGGGTGGCGAAACCATTATGGTTCCCGTCAGTGCTATCCAAAAAGAAAACTTGGATACACTCCTGGAAATGATCCTCCTCGTGGCGGAAGTTCAAGACCTTCAAGCTAACCCCAATCGCCTTGCTAAAGGTACGGTAATTGAAGCTAATCTCGATAAATCCAGAGGTCCAGTGGCTACCCTCTTGGTTCAAAATGGTACTCTGCGAGTAGGCGATACTCTGGTCGCTGGTTCAGTCTTCGGTAAGGTACGAGCCATGATCGATGACCGGGGTGCGAAGGTGGAAGATGCCTATCCTTCTTTTGCTGTAGAGATATTGGGCTTAAGCGAACTCCCAGCAGCAGGTGATAAGTTTGAGGTATTTCCCGAAAAAGAAGCCCGTGCTATTTCCGAACAGAGAACAGATGAGCAACGTCAGTCCCGACTCCAACAGGCGATGGCATCTCACCGCGTTACTCTCAATAGTCTCTCTGCTAAGGCTCAAGAAGGCAAACTCAAAGAACTCAACCTCATTTTGAAGGCTGACGTGCAAGGTTCGGCAGAAGCAATTCTCGGTGCCCTCAAGCAGTTACCTCAGAATGAAGTCCAAATTCGAGTCCTCTTCTCTGCTGCTGGTGAAATCACTGAAACGGATGTTGATTTAGCGGCTGCTAGTGGTGCGGTAGTGATTGGATTCAGTACAACCTTAGCTCATGGCGCTCGCCAAGCTGCTGACAGAGAAGGGGTTGATGTACGGGAATACAACATCATCTATAACCTTTTGGATGATATTCAAGGCGCGATGGAAGGTTTACTCGAACCAGAAATGGTTGAGGAATCTCTCGGTGAAGTGGAAGTTCGCGCTGTCTTCCCAGTCGGGCGTGGTGCAGTGGCAGGTTGCTATGTCTTATCCGGTAAAGCAATTCGCAATTGCAATATCAGAGTCCGTCGCCATGGCAAAGTAATCCATGAAGGTATCCTAGATTCCCTCAAGCGGATGAAGGATGATGTTAAAGAGGTCAATGCTGGTTATGAATGCGGTATTGGGCTTGATAAATTCAATGACTGGATGGAAAAAGACATCATTGAAACCTTCAAGATGGTGAGTAAGCGACGGACATTATCTCCCGCTTAGTTATCTTGAGGATCCTGGATCTCTGTGAAGAATAAACAATTAAATTGTTTATTCTTCACCACCCCATAAAACCTACTCAAATTTAATCAAAATCCGAAAGTTTTTCCTGTTTGACAGGATACAGTTCAAATGCGTAGCGGCTTATGCCCAATGGACTCTTTGTCGGGATGGTGACGTTAGACTTGGTTTACCTCAGCTCTAAATTACCAAGTAACAATGAAAAAATTGCTGCATCCGACTATACCATATCCGCTGGGGGGCCGGCGACTAATGCCGCCGTGACATTTGGTTACTTGGGAAATCGTGCTACTCTTCTGACTGTCCTCGGTAGTCATCCTATTACTCAGCTTATTCGCCGGGATGTGGAAAGGTATGGAGTGACAATTGCTGATTTAGATCCAAATGCAACCAATCCCCCACCTGTTTCTTCAATTATCGTTACAGAAGATACTGGAGAACGTGCTGTAATCTCTATTAATGCGGCGAAAATTCAAGCCAGGGCTGACCAAATTCCACCGGGTATTGATGCCGGAGTAGATCTAATATTGATTGATGGTCATCAAATGATGGTCAGTAGCGCGATCGCGAAGCGCTGCTGCAAGGAGATTGCGAAATTAGCAAAAGCCAATCGGATTCCAGTTATCATTGATGGCGGTAGCTGGAAACCGGGCTTTGAGACAATATTACCTTTGGTAGATTATGCCATTTGTTCTGCTAACTTTTATCCACCGGGTTGCTATCATCGCACCGAAGTCTTCGCCTATCTCACGGAAATGGGTATTCCCCATATCGCCATTACCCAAGGAGAAAAACCCCTTCAATACCTCAGTTTGGGCGAATCTGGTGAAATACTAGTCCCTCAAATTCAGGCTGTTGATACTCTAGGTGCAGGCGATATCTTTCACGGCGCTTTCTGTCACTACATTCTTCAGGAAAACTTTATCCAAGCATTAGAGGCAGCCGCCCAAATTGCTGCTAATTCCTGTACATTTTTTGGTACTCGCCAGTGGATGGAATGAGTGGAGAGCCGGGGACAAGGGGGACAAGGGGGACAAGGGGGACAAGGGAGAGCCGGGGACAAGGGGGACAAGGGGGA
>DOIX01000362.1:3271-4848 GCA_003511885.1 Cyanobacteria bacterium UBA11153 | reverse complement strand
ACAAGGGAGACAAGGGAGACAAGGGGGACAAGGGAGAAATTTTTTTGTCTTTCCTGAGCCAATAGCCCCTAGCCTCTAGCAAGACAGCCCCTAGCCCCTACTCCCCACGATCAATAAATAGCAGAAATATCATCTACTATCTTCATTCGTCCCCGATAAAATCCATGTATAATTCTATCAATTGCGTCTCTCTCTTCTTCATCAATACTATCTCCTAAAAATGCCGCCATTAGACCATATCTATCAGCGAGTGTAACTTGACCAGACCAGCTAACTTGAGCAAATAATTCTGCCATTGCTCCAGGTAGAAGTATAATTTTCATGTTCATCATACTGTACATACTCAAACCTTTACTATTTTTAATATGAGTATTTTTACAGGTAAAAATAGTGATGAATACCTAACCATCTTAGTGATATTTTTAGGACTTTGGTGTGATTTCAATCAAAGCCAGTACAAATAGATACTTTATACCAAGTTGCATTCTTTCCAAGTAACTTTCTATCTATTGCTCCCTACTCAATGCAAGAAAGCTCCGCTGCTCTAAATTACATTTGCGATCGAAACTTGGTATCAGGGAAGTCACAATTTTTTTTACAACATTGTGGAAATTTCGTCCACAACCCTCATTCTGCCACGGCAGTAAGCATGTAGCAGTCTATCGATGGAAGCTCTCTCCTCTTCAGATATCGATTCTTCCAACAACGCTGCCATCAGGCCATATCTATCAGCAAGGGTAATTTTACCAGATCTACTGACTTGAGCAAATAAGTCTGCGATCGCACCCGGAATAAGTTGAAGTTGAGTAGTCATCGGAATCAATAGAATTCAACAGTTCTACTATGATTGATTTTTTCCAGTCAGAGGGCGATCTCATCCAAAGAGGATTTGTGAAAATTTTCTGCTGTTTATGTGATTCAAATCGCAGCCTTTTTGTGATTTACAGCTTAGTTGGCTGTCAGGTAAAATTGGAATAAAAGATTAATTTTTTAGAGAATGGGTAACTTGGTTAAGAATCGTAATAATTTAATGTTTAATTTATAAATTAGCTATCAATGGCTATCCTGTTAGAGAACAAGGGGGAAGCAATGGCTGGAATATTATTAGCAAAGCCAACTGGATAAGTGATAGGTAAACGGAGGCGGTTGTATTTGCGCTACTATCGCTATTTGTGGCTGATAATTCTCAATTGCTACTTCTTTCTCAAAGATGAATTCACTGTAGTCGGCGAGGTTATCCAGTCCAAGGAGATTCAGTAGGATTTCAGTTGCCAGCCAGATAGCAGTTTTGACACATATCTTTTTCCACTCCATTTTCATCTAGTCCACTTGCCTCTTGAGGTTGCGGCTTGAGGTTTTGTCTGTAGCCTCAATCAAACTAGGGTGGTTTCCAGGTGGGCTGGGCTGACTCTGTTGGCCTAGGGAACTTGTCCTTTGTTGCCACTCGTCTTAGAGAAACTTAATGAAAACTCACCTTATGCTCAATTATATGAAGGAACTTAAAGTTATGTAAAGCTAATTCCCGCCAAAACGCCGGATTATGATGAAGATATAATGAAGATATGATGAAGATATGA
>DOIX01000362.1:0-3042 GCA_003511885.1 Cyanobacteria bacterium UBA11153 | reverse complement strand
TATGATGAAGATATGATGAAGATGGCAAAAGATCGAGTAAGCGCTGTCTTCCCAACCACGAACTTTTCCACCCGCCATCCCCGAGTAAAGATCCCCACACCCCTCGATTTCCAGGGAAAGTGGTACGATGATCGTGAAAACCCAAACGCCGAGTACAAGAGTTCTATCTTAGTCATGAACTCCCAAAACTCCTGCAAGTCCTTCTCTATAAAGATATGTTAAAAAGCATACTTGGCGATCCCAACGCCCGCAAACTAAGAAAATACCAACCTTATGTTGCCGAAGTTAATGTCTTAGAAGAAGATATTGAGAAACTCTCCGATGACGAACTTAAGGGTAAAACCGGAGAATTCAAACTCCAACTAGACAAAGCGACTACCGACCAAGAACGAGCTGACATATTGGATGAGATTTTACCAGAAGCCTTCGCTGTGGTTAGAGAAGCAGGACGGCGAGTTCTGGGAATGCGTCATTTTGATGTGCAATTAATGGGAGGATTAGTCCTCCACAAGGGGCAAATCGCGGAAATGAAAACAGGTGAAGGGAAAACCTTGGTTTCTACTCTTCCTTCTTACCTGAATGGTCTCACAGGTAGAGGTGTCCATGCAGTTACCGTCAACGATTACCTGGCGCGTCGGGATGCGGAATGGATGGGGCAACTTCATCGTTTCCTAGGATTAAGCGTCGGACTGATACAATCTGGAATGTCACCTTCGGAACGTCAGCGTAACTACGCCTGCGATATTACCTATGCTACTAATAGTGAACTGGGATTCGACTACTTGCGAGATAATATGGCGACATCCATGGCAGAAGTAGTCCAACGTCCCTTTAATTACTGTATTATTGACGAGGTAGATTCAGTATTAATTGACGAAGCCCGTACACCTCTAATTATTTCCGGACAAGTTGAACGTCCTTCGCAAAATTACATCAGGGCAGCCCAAATAGCGAGACAACTTAATCCCGAAGAACATTACGAAGTAGATGAAAAAGCTCGTAATGTAATTATGACAGACGAAGGCTTTATTGCTGCCGAACAACTCCTCGAAGTTAAGGATTTATACGATCCAGAAAACCCCTGGGCGCATTACATTTTTAACGCCATTAAAGCGAAAGAATTATTCATTCCCGATGTTAACTATATTGTCCGCAACGGCGAAGTCGTAATTGTAGACGAATTTACGGGAAGAGTATTGCAAGGAAGACGTTGGAGTGATGGACTCCATCAAGCAATTGAAGCCAAAGAAAATGTCGAAATTCAAAAAGAAACCCAAACTTTAGCTACCATTACCTATCAAAACTTCTTCCTCCTCTATCCCAAATTAGCCGGGATGACAGGAACAGCCAAAACCGAAGAAGCGGAATTTGAAAAAATCTATAACCTCCAAGTTACCATTATTCCCACTAACCGAGTTTCGGGACGGCGAGATTTATCTGATGTCGTCTATAAAACCGAAGCAGCCAAATGGAAAGCCGTTGCCGAAGAATGTGCCGAAATGCACGAAAATGGTCGCCCAGTACTTGTAGGTACAACTAGCGTGGAAAAATCAGAACTCCTTTCCCGCCTTCTCTCTGAAAAGGAAGTCCCCCATAACCTACTCAATGCCCGTCCCGAAAACGTAGAAAGAGAATCAGAAATTGTCGCTCAAGCTGGAAGAAAAGGGGCAGTTACCATTGCTACCAACATGGCAGGAAGAGGAACCGATATTATTTTAGGCGGTAACTCCGACTACATGGCACGATTGAAAGTCCGGGAATACTTCATGCCCAAAATTGCCATACCAGATGAAGCAGATGCACTGAGTGCAATCGCAATTCCCAATAGCAATCGCCCACCAGCTCAAGGCTTTGCTCCTGGACAAAAAGTAAAAACATGGAAAGTAAGTCCCCAAATATTCCCTACTAAACTATCAAAAGAAACAGAACAACAGCTCAGACAAGCCGTAGACGTTGCTGTCAGGGAATATGGGGAAAAAAGTCTGCCAGAATTAGAAGCAGAAGACAAAATCGCTGTAGCATCAGAAAATGCTCCTACCGATGACCCCGTAATTCAACAACTCCGAGCAGTATATCAGGCAATTCGTAAAGAATATGACAAATTTACGAAACGAGAACATGATGAAGTAGTAGAATGCGGAGGATTGCACGTTATTGGTACTGAACGTCATGAATCTCGTCGGATTGATAACCAATTACGAGGACGTGCGGGAAGGCAAGGGGACCCAGGTTCGACAAAATTTTTCCTCAGTTTAGAAGATAACTTACTCCGGATTTTTGGGGGCGATCGCGTGGCGGGATTAATGGAGGCTTTCCGCGTTGAAGAAGATATGCCGATTGAATCGGGTATGTTAACTCGTTCCCTGGAAGGGGCACAGAAAAAAGTGGAAACTTTTTACTATGATACCCGGAAACAGGTTTTCGAGTATGATGAGGTAATGAATAATCAAAGACGGGCAATTTATGCAGAGCGTCGTCGGGTTTTGGAAGGATTGGATTTGAAGGAACAAGTCGTCCAATATGCGGAAAAAACGATGGATGATATTGTGGATGCTTATGTTAATCCGGAATTACCGTCAGAAGAATGGGATGTGGCGAGTATAGTATCTAAGACGCAAGAGTTTGTCTATTTACTGCAAGATTTGAAACCGGAAGATTTTGATGATATGAGTGTCCCCGAAATTAAAACTTTCTTGCATGAAGAGGTACGGAAAGCCTACGATATCAAGGAAGCTCAAATTGACCAAATCCAACCAGGATTAATGCGTCAAGCGGAACGGTTTTTTATTTTACAGCAAATTGATACTCTATGGCGAGAACATTTACAGTCGATGGATGCTTTACGAGAGTCAGTGGGATTGCGAGGATACGGGCAAAAAGATCCTTTAATTGAGTATAAGCAGGAAGGTTATGAAACTTTCTTGGAAATGATGATCGATATCCGTCGCAATGTGGTTTATTCCTTATTCCAATTTCAACCGCAAATGCAGCCACAGGCAGTTTAGGGAGTGGGGAGTGGGGAGTGGGGAGTGGGGAGTGGAG
>DOIX01000425.1 GCA_003511885.1 Cyanobacteria bacterium UBA11153 | reverse complement strand
TGCGGCTCGTTTTTCGGTCAATTGTCAATTGGTGACCTACTCCCCACTCCCTACTCCATACTCCCTGCCTGCTAAAATAAAACTTGTTAAGTAATTGTTAAATCTATGTCTGCTCCTTCCCAACCCTCCTCTGTCAAGGATATTGCCAATTCTCCTGAAGCTGTGCCAGTGTTTGATGCGATCGCAATTGGTTCGGGAATTGGTGGATTGGTAACTGCCACTCAGTTAGCCGCCAAGGGGGCGAAGGTGTTGGTTTTGGAACGATATCTGATTCCTGGTGGTAGTGCGGGTTATTTTGAAAGGGAGGGGTATCGTTTCGATGTTGGGGCATCGATGATTTTTGGCTTTGGTACGGAAGGGACGACAAATTTGCTGACTAAGGCGCTACAGGCAGTGAATGTCAGCTTGGAAACAATTTCCGATCCAGTTCAGATTCATTATCATTTGCCAGGAGGTTTAGAGCTAAAAGTTCATCGCGATTATGAGAAATTTTTGCAAGAACTTAGCGATCGCTTTCCCAGGGAAAAGGAGGGGGTGCGGAAGTTTTATGATGAGTGTTGGGCGGTGTTTAACTGTCTCAACGTGATGGACTTGTTGTCTTTGGAGGAAATTGGGTATTTAATGCGGGTATTTTTCCAGCATCCTTTGGCTTGTTTGGGTTTAGTCAAGTACTTGCCACAGAATGCGGGGGATATTGCGCGGAAGTATATCACAGATCCGGAGTTGCTCAAGTTTATTGATATGGAATGTTACTGTTGGTCAGTAGTACCTGCGGATAAGACACCGATGATTAATGCGGGGATGGTATTTAGCGATCGCCATTTTGGTGGTATTAATTATCCTAAAGGTGGTGTCGGGCAAATTGCCCAGAAATTGGTAGAAGGATTGGAGAAAGCTGGCGGAGAGATTAAGTACAAAGCCAAAGTCACCAAAATTATCATCGAAAATGGTAAAGCAGTGGGAGTAAAGTTAGCCACTGGAGAGGAATATCGCGCCAAGCGGATTATTTCCAATGCTACTCGTTGGGATACCTTTGAAAAATTACTGCCACCAGAGGCAATGCCCGCATCAGAGAAGAGATGGCAGGAGCGTTATCAGAAATCACCCAGTTTCTTAAGTTTGCATTTGGGAGTAAAAGCCGAAGTTTTACCACCGGGTACGGAATGTCACCATATTCTCCTAGAAGATTGGGAAAAGATGCAAGACTCCCAAGGCACTATCTTTGTCTCAATTCCTACCTTACTAGATCCCGATTTAGCACCAGAGGGACATCATATTATTCATACCTTTACCCCCAGTTGGATTGAGGAATGGCAAGGATTATCGCCAAAAGAATATGAGGATAAGAAGGAAGCAGCAGCAGAACATTTAATTGAGCGTTTAGAGAAGATTTTTCCAGGTTTAATAGCAGGATTAGATTATCAAGAAGTAGGAACACCTCGAACCCATAGGCGGTTTCTAGGCAGAGAAGATGGCACTTATGGCCCAATTCCGCAACGAAAGTTAATGGGATTATTAGGAATGCCCTTTAATCGCACAGCTATTCCCGGATTATATTGCGTAGGTGATAGTACATTTCCGGGACAAGGATTAAATGCCGTAGCATTTTCTGGGTTTGCTTGTGCCCATCGGGTAGCGGTAGATTTGGGATTGTGACTGTAACATCATTGAATTTACCTCTAAGATTCTGGATCAATTCCTAACTCACGCAATCGCTGCGCTAATTTTTCAGCGCGTTGTGCTTCTTGCTGGGCGCGTTGTTGGACAAGTTGTATCTCTTGTTGGAATTGTTGTACTTGTAGTTGGGCAAATCGTGCTTGTTGTTGTGCTTGTTGCGCCTCTTGCACTTCCTTTTTAACTTGTTCTTCGGGTGTCAAATAACGTTTGCCCTCCTCCTCATACCAATACAACCATTCCCTTATCACTCCAGAATAATTACTTTTTTCACAACCTATTCCTAAACCAATTTCTGGCAGCCAAACTGGATTACCTGACTGTAATTCATACTTACCATTGACTAACTTATGTACTTCTAAACGGGGTTTGCGACGACGACGGGAGGAATAAATTACATAATAAAGTACCCCTAAAGCTTGGTATTCTGCTAATTTATCGCTGTATTCCTTGCGATAAGTTTGGGAAACTACTTCTAGTACGAAAATGGGAACAACATTTTCATCCCACAAGACGTAACTGGGGCGTAACTCCTCATCATAAAATCTTTCTACTCCTAAACTTAAGAAAGCATCTGGCACAATAGCTGGTTTATCGGGGTGATGGTAAATACCCATATCAATCCCAAAAAACCAATCCATCCTTTCCGCCCAAAGTATTAGTCAGATAGCTTTGAGCAACCCTGGTATTAATTCTTGTAGTTCATTATCCACAGGTGTATCATCCGAGTCTGGTAGTTCATCTGCTGAGGGCAAGTGCCGAGGTAAGTTGTACTGTAACATAGCTATTTCCTCCAAAATGCGATCGCTATTATCAGTGTAGGGAGGGGAATATCCATTATCTTCTCTGGGCTTGAACTACTTGATTTAGCTGGATATTCCTCTCCCTACGTTGTGCCATGCTCCTACTTATCTACCACAGATTATCTCTCAAATATTAGTACGATCCGTTAATATTTCATACCCATCTTCTGTCACTAATACTGTATGCTCGAATTGGGCAGATAAAGCATTATCTACCGTAACCGCCGTCCATTGATCCGCTAAAATTCTGGTAAACTTAGAGCCAGCATTGACAATGGGTTCAATTGCTAAAGTCATCCCAGCTTTCAGCTTGACATTAGGCAATTGACGGGTACGAAAATTGAAGACAGATGGTTCTTCATGGAGGTTTTGTCCGACACCGTGCCCTGTAAAATCTTCAACAACACTAAAACCATTAGCCTTAACTAAATCTTCAATTGCCCCAGCAATATCTAGCAAGTATTTTCCCGGTTTCACCTGATAAATTCCGGCATAGAGAGCTTCTTCTGCCACCTTAATTAATTTAGCCGCTTTGGGTTTAACTTCGCCAACAGGAATCGTAATACAAGAGTCGCCATGGAAACCATGGTAATAAGCTCCAGTATCTACCTTCAAAACATCACCAGAGCGAATTACTTTTTTCCGATTGGGAATGCCATGGACTACTTCATTATTAATCGAAGCACAAATCGAGGCAGGAAAACCATGATATCCTTTGAAACTTGGGGTTGCACCCATCTCGCGAATGCGTTTCTCAGCATAAGCATCCAAATCAGCAGTAGTCATCCCCGGCTTTACCATTTCCGAAATTTCTTTAAGCACCTTCGCCACAATTTGAGATGCCTGCCTCATGATTTCAATTTCTGGCTCAGATTTGAGATGAATTCCTCGGCGTTGTTTGGGTGCAGAGGTAGTTTGAGCAGGCTTAGACAGGAGTTTACTGAGAATGTTCATTTACACTGATAAAGATGGGACAATGGCTCTCAATTGCCAAGGAAATAGGAGACAATTTTTCAATTGTTTCTATATTTTAAGTCTATTATGAAATTACTGCACCAAGTAAACCCAACTCAATTTCCCCTCAACCCCCCGTTTGTAGTAGGCGCTTCAGCGCCCCAATCTGTACCAGAGACGGAAGCTACCATAACACGATAGCATCAAAGGCGATCGCAGATTGCACCACACTCAGATATCCTTGCATTTTAGACGATTCGATACCCCACATCTTCAATATCCCAAGCATTAGCACGATTGTAGGATGACCTGAGTTCGATGTGAGGAGTAGCCCTTTCCGGGCGGCTACGCCAACGGTGTTAGGAGTGAAAATTTAAGAGCAAAAGACACGCATATTTGACTCATTCAGAAGCCATTCACCCGTATTTTGTCAGATTAATTAATTAAAAATTACCCGATGAGAAAGGCTTTCTCGTTAAATGACCTGAAATCTGGATCAAAACTAGTGTTACCATGTAACTTCTATAATCCTGAAACAAATTACATTAACTATGCAACTCTACCTCATTCGCCACGGCATAGCCACCGAACCCCAAACAGATACAAACGATACAGAAAGAACCTTAACAGAAAAAGGACGACAGAAAACTCGCCAAGTAGCCAAACAACTTCGGGAAAAAGAAGTCCATTTCGATCTAATTTTAACCAGTCCCCTAATACGGGCGCGAGAAACTGCCGCTATTCTCAAAGATCTTGGCTTAACTTCCCATGTCGAAGAATTTACCAGTCTCTCTCCCAATGGCGATATCCATACCTGGATAAACTGGCTAGAAGAATGGCGAAAAAGTACTACAATTAAAGGATGTTTAGCCCTAGTCGGTCATCAACCAGATTTAAGTAATTGGGCAGAAACATTGATATGGGGAGAAGCAAAAGGAAAATTAGTCCTCAAGAAAGCCGGAATCATTGGATTAAGTCTTCCAGAAAATGGAAATCCTATCGGTGAAAGTCAATTATTTTTGCTCGCTGCCCCCAAATGGTTGCTTTAACACTAGGGAGAATATTAATCGCGAGGGCAGGGTAACCCATTCACAAATACATCAAATTATCCGTAGGGTGCGTTATGCTGAAAGCTAACGCACCATCTATGATGGGAAAGCTAATGTCAAATGAACTAAAAATTTGATTTAATATTAATCGCGAGGGCAGGGTGAAGCATTCGGATTGAATAATTATCGATTACTTGCCAAGGTTATCGCCCTCTTGCTAGGCTAGCGCCACGCTTCGCTAACAGCCCTACAAAAACATCCCTACAAGATTCGTAGACTAAAAATCATTGTAGAAAGCTAACGCACCATCTGTTATCCTCAAACTAACACCCCGACAAATCTTTCCCTCTCTCCTCCAAACCTTGACAACTGCCATAAAATACGAAAAATCCCGAACAACTGCATAAGGTAAAAACCCT
This sequence comes from Cyanobacteria bacterium UBA11153, assembly GCA_003511885.1. GTDB lineage: Bacteria > Cyanobacteriota > Cyanobacteriia > Cyanobacteriales > Coleofasciculaceae > Limnofasciculus. The sequence continues at coordinate 644 of DOIX01000425.1, read as the reverse complement.
CAGAGATATATCCTCTCTAGAGATTAGCAGGTGCAACATCTCCACACCAATCCCACACTCATCCAACTATCCCTCATGCGTTTTACCAAATTTGCCACCACTACCATCATTACCTTCCTACTCGTGGTAATTCTCAACGCCAATTTCGGATATATGCCTCAATTATCAGGTGCAAGACTGGGAGTAGATTGGCAATTTTTACCACAAACTCAGGTGTTGGCACAAACTCCGGAGGAATTGAAAGGACAAGCGGATCAATTATTTAATCAAGGGAATCAGCAGTATAATACTAGTCAATTTGAAGCTGCATTACAATCTTGGCAAGCAGCATTAGTAATATATCAGAAAATTAATTACCGACAAGGTGAGGGATGGGCACTGGGTAATCTAGGAATAGCTTACGATGCCCTAGGAGACTACACCAAAGCCATTGAATATCATCAGCAGTGTTTAGCCATCGCACGGGAAATTAAGGATAGACTTGGGGAGGGAAAATCTCTGGGTAATCTAGGAAATGCTTACTATGCCCTAGGAGACTACACCAAAGCAATTGAATATCAGCAACAGAGATTAGCCATCGCGCGGGAAATTAAGGATAGACTTGGGGAGGAACAATCGCTGGGTGATCTGGGAATAGCTTACGA
>DOIX01000050.1:3021-7966 GCA_003511885.1 Cyanobacteria bacterium UBA11153 | reverse complement strand
TTCTTGCCTAAGAGATTTGACCTAAAAATGCTGTAAAACTCTTGTTTACTGGCTTTCAGCTTCGGCTCGTTCGTCGAACTCAGGTCATCAAAAGACTTTTTCTGGATACCCTGTATATCCAGGGATTAACCTCACTCCAATGAGTAAGGTTAATTTATATTTGTTAGTTGTGCCAGCTTAAGACTCCTGAACAGTAGTAAAGAGTTTTTCATATCGATCGAGGGATGTCTCAAAGGCGTAATTTTCTTCAGCGTATTTTCTGCCTTTCTCTCCCAGTTTTTTTACCTTGTCAGGATCGATGTATAACTGAACGATGGCTGCAGCTAAAGCTCCCGGATCTTCTGGCGGGATCAGGATACCACCACCACTTCGCGCGATCGCGCTAGCTGCGGTGCCATCAGGAGGGACTGATGCCAAGATTGCCCTACCGCTTGCCATCAATACGGGAATTTTAGATGGCATATTGAAGTTGATCACATTTTTCCTTTGTAACACCAATCCCAGATCTGCTGCTGCCAGCATTTCTGGAAGTTTTTCGCGAGGTTCAAACTGTAAAAGTTTAATGTTTGTTGCTTTACATGTATCTGTGTAAATTTGCAAGTTCCTTAGAGCATTTTCTTCTTCTAAATGTAATCTTTTCAAACCTTCTTCAGCATCTTCATTAAATTTTTCCAAAGCCTTTTCTTCTTCATGGTGTAAATTTTCTAAAGCGCCTTTTTCGCCAACGATAACGATGGCAATGTCTGGTAAATGGCGCAGGCGCACGGCGGCGTGGATTGCGGTTTCTATTCCCTGAGTTAGGGCAATATTTCCGGAGTACATTACAACAAATTTGCCGTTTAATTGATGTTCTTCCCGGAATTTGTTAGGCTCTTTTGCCAAAGGCTTAATGATTTCTGTGTTCACCCAGTTTGGTATTTGGACAATTTTATTTTCTGGCACTCCTTTCCCTCGCAAGTTATTCACAAAACCATCAGCGATTACGCTAATTTTGGTGGCATGTCGGTAGGCAAATTTCTCCAGAAATCTCAAAATTTTCACTAATTTGGAGTTGGGCTTAATTAAGTCAACATGAATCGCTGCATCTGGTAAAATATCTTGCAAATTTAAAACAATTGGACAAGAGTGTATCCGGGCTAAAAAAGCAGCAGGTACAGATACTAGTAGTGGAGGTGCTGTCATGAGAATAATATCAGGAGGCTGCCCTTTCAGAGCATGAATGAAACTAGTAATCACGAAGCTAGCTTCTAATAAAAGTCTATCGAGTAAATTAGGTTTAGGACGAATCCAGACATAACTCCGTTGAATGACAACTCCTTTGATGAATTCTGTGCAATACCATTTATCTCGGTATGGCTCGTAAATAATCCTTTCCGGATAGTTGGGCATCCCGGTAACAACACGGACTTGGTGTCCTCTTTTGACTAAACCCTCCGCCAATTCTGTCATGAGTGGGGCGATGCCAATTGGCTCTGGAGCGTAGTTGTAGGAATAGATTAAAATTCGCATAAATTCAGGTGAGAAGTTATAGCAGTACGCTCTGGCGTAGTTACCGTACAAGCGATCTAATAGTCTCCCGATCTACGATCCATTTCTCAATATGTAAATACACCAGCGCGCAGCGCTATAACTATATAGTATAGTTCCTGATCGACTATCTGTTGGGATTTCATAAGATCGGGAAGCCGAGTTAGGTAAATTAGTAAATCGATGGAGAATAGAGAGATTCTCCAGATTGAGTTATATTCATCCAGTTTCGATCCTGAATCTTCAGGAATCATTCATAAAGTTGTTCACTCACTACCCTCTACTGATTTGCGCATGAACAGACAATTGCGATTATCCGACAAGCGCTCGTAAGAAAGCTCGTCGGTGGATTTGGACATGAAAATCAGCCCTCTGCCATTTTCTCGAAAAGGATCTTTATCTTGCTCCCCTAGGAGGGATTGGAGTTTGTTTAACAAGTCAAAGGGTTTTCCTCGATCCCAAATCCGCATCTCCATGCTCTGTGGAAAAACCTTCAACTCCAATTCTATTGGTGTCGTTTTGGGTAAATCCCGATGAGCATGGCGAACTGCGTTTGTGAATCCTTCGACCAAGGCTAGCTGACAAGCACGCCAAAATCGGTCTGGCAATTGTGGTAAAATTAACTTCTCAAACCACTGTAAGACTTCGGCGACAGCATTCAAGTCTGTGGTCACCTGAAGATGAGATTGTTTCAGAGGTCTTGGATTGAGCATTAATCGAAAACAGTTCAACAATTTTTTAACCTGCGCCACTATCTTTAGTAAATACAATCAATATTGTTTTCAGAATCAGTTTCAGATCGTGGATTAAACTCCAGTTTTTTTGGTAGCGTAAATCCAGTTCGATGATGTCTTTAAATTCCTTGATTTGATTCCGTCCATTAACTTGCCATTCACCCGTCATCCCCGGTTTGACATCTAGACGTTGCCATTCCGGGACATCATAGTATTCGACTTCATCTGGTGTAGGGGGGCGAGTTCCCACTAGACTCATGTCCCCCATCAGAACATTCCAAAACTGAGGCAGTTCATCTAGACTGGTACGGCGTAAAAAACGACCTACTCGCGTCACCCTGGGATCGACTAAAGAGTTATCACCAATTTCCTTAATTCTGATCTTGCCATTGCAGAGGGTTCCTGTGCCCACATACATGGATCTGAATTTCCAGATAGTGAATTCCTTTCCCATTAAACCTTTACGGGTTTGGCGGAAAAAAATCGGTCCGGGACTATCCCACTTAATTAAGATCGCAATGGGCATAAATGCGATCGCAGTTAGTCCTAATCCTATTATTCCCCCAATCGCGTCGAGCGATCGCTTGACCCAAGAACGAACTGATGGATGAGTAACTGGTACTTGTGTCCGACGAAAAAGACTGCTCAAGGCACTCTTCTCGGCAGCTTTCCCTGGAGTCGGGTAGACTTCTGTTGCTGATTTTCCCTCCAACTGAGGTATCGCTAGTGGGCTTCTCGAGGGAGGCATCTCTTCTAGCTTGAAAATTCGATCCAATCCAGTCATTGTCAATACCGCCATCACTGGATCGTTTACACTCCTAAGCACGAAGTCAACTCCAGCCTCTCTGGCACTCCTGTAACTGTTAACTAAGGCTCCGATCCCACAGCTATCAATAAAGGTTGTCTTGCTAAAATCGCAAACAATTTTTTGGGGCAGAGAATTATTTTCCAGAAACTTCTGACAGGTTTCTTTAAACTCTACTGCTTCGAGGACACTGAGACGGACAGGGATTTGCACCACCGAGATGTCTTGTAATGGCATGACCGGAAAATCCACTTTGGACATTAAATTAACCATTTTAGATCCTGAGTTAACCATCAAAACCTGATACCTAATGTTAGTCTATGACTCTGAGAATATTTTCTCTTACAATTTCTCTGTTAAACGATTTTTAATTTAAAGTAATGGTGAAGTTTGCCAATCCCTGTTCCAACTTAGCGATCTCGATGGTCTGACAGGATGCGCATCCTGCTGTAAGGTATGCCAGCCATCGATTTCAATTGTTTTTGGCTTTCCCAAGTCCCAAGATTTTAAATCTTTTTGTTCAAAAACCTTGCCTGATTGTGGGAAATCCCTGAGTATCCGAAAAGGAAGCAAAAGGTGAAACTCCCATAAGGTAGGCTGTGTAGCACTTAGATTCCCTTTGTAGACTTTTTCAGCAAACCCTATATAGGGCTTGCTGAATTAAGGCACAAGTTATACCAGATAAGGTTTTCAATCATTTGGCGATGGCGAAGGGCTGCTGGGAAGCGCAGATCGCCAAAGTGTAATGTTTGAGAATTTCAAGGCTCAAAAAGCTTGCTTTTTTGCGGGCAATCCTTGGGCATCCAAGCAGTAAGCAAACGGTAAAACTCACATTTTTCAAGCCCTGTAGCATCTAGATTTGCTTTCTCCGACTTATTCAGCAAGCCCTAATTAGGTGTACCTCATACCTCAAAACTCTATTTTCCTTCCTCACGTTTAGATTTGGATTTGGCTTGGGCGGCACTTTTTTTCAGTGCGGAGAGACGTGCTTCATATAGGCGACGTTGACGGCGACTGGGGGTGATTTCGACCAAGGTTTTCAGGGCACTTCCCAGACTTTTGTAGGCGTTAGGGAGTGTGTAACCAAAGCGAGTAGCCAGAGCGAGGGCTTTTTCGTCTGCTTCGATGGCTGATTTGAGGTTTTTTTCACCATTGTTTTTTTGATATAGTCTCCAGCCAGAAATGCCACAAAGAGTTAAAGCTAATAATAGTAACAAGCCATCTTGTACCCAGAGTTCGCCAACTGCACCGCCCAAACCAATCGCCAGGGCAGCCATTTCCCAACCTTCTCTGGGGATGGTGTCATTCTGGATCCGGGCAACTTCGTGCCAAAATAGGAGGTTACGCTGATCTAGGGCAAGTTGTTCCCATTTAACCAGATCTACTTGAATTTCAATTTCGTCTCTACCAATCTCCTCACAACGAAGGAGGGGAGGATTAACTTCCGTCGTGCCTTCGACTGTAACCCAGCTTTGTAATTCTGGTGGTAGTAAGCTTTTGAGACGGCGGAGTTCGCTCATCTCGGCTTTGGCTGAAGCGGCTGCGAATGATGTCATGGCTCTATCCCACGAAACTCAAAATATTGATACTCCCCGGTCTAAAGATACGGGGTTTCTGAAGACTTTGCAGCCCTAGTATCCCGATCGATCGGGTTCCCCTGTGTAATCTTAATGCCACAAAGGCGGTCTGCTATCCCAGTCTGACAACTGGAGAAGGCGTATACTTTCTGTTGATTGGCCTCCACTAGGATATCGTGGCGGAATCAATTCTACCACTGGGTTTTCTCCCCGGACTTAGGTCACGGGGTTTTCGGGCTATTGCCTTATTAATAGTGTATCATCGCTACGAAAAGTACAATATATAGGGCTTGCTGTATAAG
>DOIX01000050.1:0-2685 GCA_003511885.1 Cyanobacteria bacterium UBA11153 | reverse complement strand
ATTGTGCCACACAAAAAAAACCACACCCCACACCCCATCCTCACGAAAAGACTTTTTCAGCAAACCCTATAGTAGCGATCCATTTTAATAGACTTGAGCTATTAGCCGTAGAATTAATTCTACGGCGGGTTTTCTGGTTTACTGACAATGGTGCAAGTTATGAATTCAAAGGGATAGGAGCGGAGATAGCAAAAGTTATTCCGATTGACAATAGACATCTTGCAAAAGTCAATATTTGGCTGTAGGGGCGTAGCATTGGCGCTAGTAGATTGTTGGAAAAATCAAGGTTTTTAGTCGCCAATTCTACGCGCTTCTGGATTTATGCAAGAAAGTAGAATGGGTTATGGGAAAGCTAACGCACTATGGCGATGACATCTTCATCTCAGGAAAAATTTAGTCTAGGGTACATGACTCAATCCTGGACTAGACAAACTTGCTAGCAATCCAATTCAGGGCTAAAATAGCAAGATTATAGTAGTAAGGTAACTTATGGATAATTTTCAGATCTTAAAACGACTATATAATAATTTCGATCCATTTCGAGCTTTACCCGCAGGGGATCCGACTTATGTGGATTGTCATGAAGTCCGGGGGGATTGCGATATTTTGGAAGAGTTGGGACAACCTCTACTGCTTTCGGAAAGGGTAACTTGTAATCTATATTCCGGTCATCGTGGGGCGGGGAAATCAACGGAATTGTTGCGGTTAAAAGATCATTTGGAAAAAAATAGTTATTATGTAGTTTATTTTGCAGCGGATGAGGAGGATATCGATCCAGAAGATGCTCAATATACAGATATATTACTGGCTTGTACTCGGCGTTTGTTAGAATCTCTCAAAGATAATGCGAAACCAGATCCTTTGCTCAATTGGTTAAAGACTCGTTGGCAATCTTTAAAAGAATTAGCCTTAACGGAGGTATCTTTTGAGACGTTGAGTTTGGAGACGCAGATTTTACAGTTTGCTAAGTTGACGGCAAATTTACGCGCTGTCCCTGCGACTCGCCAGAAGATTCGCCAACAAATTGACACTAATTCGGTTTCTTTGATTGAGGCGTTAAATGAGTTTATTATAGATGCGAAAAAGCATTTACCCAATGGCGCATCAGAATTATTGGTAATTGCGGATAATCTTGACCGGATTGTCCCAATTTATGATGATGAAACTAAGCGGAGCAACCACGATCAGATTTTTCTGGATCGCTGCGAACAACTAAGTCGGTTGAACTGTCATACTATTTATACTGTCCCAATTTCTATGGTATATTCGGATCGGGGTACTGTCCTAGAAGATCGGTATAGTAAAGCCCAAGTTTTGCCGATGATTATGGTGCAGAAACCCACCGGAGAAATCTATCAAGCAGGGATTGATAAGTTAAAGGAATTAATTGGTAAGCGAGTGGATCGTGCTATACCGGGAATGACTATCGATCAAGTATTCGAGACAACAGCCCTATTGGAGAATTTATGTTTAATTAGTGGGGGACACGTTCGGAATTTGATGTTATTGATGAAGACAGTACTTCAGCGGACTAGCAAATTGCCTATTTCTGGTAAGGCAGTACAGCGCGCTATTACGGAATTACGCCAGACTTATCGCACAGCAGTGAATGAAAATGAATGGTTACTGTTAGCGCAAGTAGCGAAAACTAAGCAAATGCCTAATCATGATGATTATCGGAAGTTGTTATTTAATCGGTGTATCTTGGAGTATCGGTATTTAGATGATAATGGAGAAATTCAACCTTGGCATGATGTTCATCCGTTGATTTATGGGATTGAGACTTTTCAAGCAGCACTGAAGCAGATAACTTAAATTCCGTTAGTAGTAGGCGATTAATCGCCCACTACGAACTACTAAAGTTGAGAGCGTAAATGATGGAGCAACACCAAAGAGAATGGGATAAAGATATTGAAACTAACTCCGATGACGAATATCAAGCTTTGATTCGTGCGTTGAGTTGGACAGAGGGGTTTGGCTTGCTATTTGTGGATTGTACGCCTTTGGTGGGTGAGGAATTAATTGCTAAAGTGAGAGAGGATTTGCCCCAAAAACGGATTGAGGTGTTAAATCTGACGGAACCAATCGATAATCTATATGAGAAAATTGCTAATTTAGAGAATCGAGTGGGAATCGATATCTTATTTGTTAAAGGTTTAGAAAAGTCAATTTATGATTATGAGAAACACCTCAAGGATCAGAGTGAAGGTTTAAAGTATCCTTTGGGTTCAGTTCCTCGGTTTTTAAGCAATCTCAATTTACAGCGGGAATCCTTGCGAGACAAGCTTCATATTTGTCTAGTCTTTCTCTTGCCTAAATTTGCTCTTACCTATTTTAACCGTCGCGCTCCCGATTTCTATGACTGGCGTTCGGGAGTATTTGAGTTTGAGGGAAAAGGAGAGAAATCTCAATTAGCATTATCCCAAAATGAGAATGAATTCTGGTTTAACCAAGGCTATCAGGAAGCAATAGCAGGAGATTTACTAGAAGCAATTGCTAGTTGGGATAAAGCTATAGAATTAGATCCTGACGATTACCGTCCTTGGATTGGTCGGGGTCTTGCCCTATTTAACTTAGGCAGATTAGAAGAGGCGATCGCATCTTACGATCGTGCTATCCAAATTAAACCAGACAATGACGCAGCTTGGAATAACCGGGGTAATGCCCTATTTAACTTAGGCAGAT
>DOIX01000164.1 GCA_003511885.1 Cyanobacteria bacterium UBA11153 | reverse complement strand
CCATTGTCAACTGTCCACTGCTATAACAGTGAAGAGTTGAAGTTATAGCTATGGAAATCAAACCGTTTACCATATCTTTATTATTTAACTTCATCAAAACTTTAAGATAACGACTTAATTCTTCATCAAAACTTTAAGATAAATTATTCATTCCTTTACATTTGTCACTTGAATATCAAGTCTCATTTAGATATACTGAAACAGTGGAATATTTGACTGTCGATGAAAACCAAGATCCCCCTCATTAGTTTTAGCAGCAACTAAGAAATAGCATTGGTTCGCACTAAAGGCTATATAACCCAAATTGCTATAGCTACAAGCAATTAGCACTTTGTCACCCCGTAAATCACCCTTACTAAGGGGGACTTTCCACAAAGGTTCCCCTCAAAAGAAGGGGTTAGGGGGATGCCAATAGATAATATTCGTAGCTAGCAACTTATGTTATATACTAGGTAGGTATACTATGATAAAATCAATCTCTGAAACAACCCTGAAGATGTTACAGTAGCTAGGGTTGCTTCAATACCAGGAGTCATTGATTCTTACCAGGGATGTTTGTTGCCAAAAATCAAAAAACTAAATAACTAGGAATTACGCGGCTACATTCAACATAGCCATCCTTAACAACCCACTACCAGATTTGATAAACCTGGTTTCTTTATCAATCTCAGTTGAGAAACCAACGATTTTGCTAAGACACAGGTTTAATGAGCGTAAATCCTGTAAATAAAATTATCTTGTTTTCATTTTCAGCATCATACCAACAGCAACTTCAATTCCATCAAGGTTATCAAATGCTAAGTTTCATTACCAAAACCTGCCTAAGTATCGCTAGTCTTGCCACGATTTTATCCTATTTCTCTGTAGTTACGCCCTCTGGATCTGCCTTAACGATTAATGGCAATACCGTTGCCAAAATTACCGCTGATGATATTGGGCAATCCTTTGGTATTTCTTTTGGTGGTAACATCGACGGAAAGGATCAAACTGGATTAACTTCTGAGGCGATATTGAGACTATCCGGATTTGAAACAGTTACCAAACTAATTAATGGTAAAAATAAGCAGGTGACTGAGGTAAAATTTGATATTCTCCTGGGCAATACCTCTGACAAGACTATTGTCTCTAGTCGAACATCTGCTTTTGGCTTTGATGTTAGCCAACCTCTATTAAGTGCAACAATTACCGGGATTGATGCCCAAACTTCGCCTCTCTTTACCAAAGCGAATTTGGATAGTAAATTATTTGAAGGAAACAAAGGCAATGTGAGCCTTTGTTTTAGCGATAATACCAACAACTGTAGAGGCGGACAAAATGGTGGAGTAACAACTGGCAATCAAGGCACCTTCTCAACTTCCTTTTATTTAGATCCATCTGTAAAAGAGATTAACCTAAATAATTTTGGAGTCCGCTATCAAAGTATCGATTTAACTAGTACTATCAAAAATGATGGGCAAAGTGGAACAGGATATCCTTTAAAAATTGCCCCAAAAGGTAGTAAAAATTGGGCAGATTCTAAGGATTCTCACATGTGGTAACCATTCCTAAAAACCCAACCACCATAATCTACTCAAATATAGACAAAACTCGAGATCTACGCTTGTAATCTTAGTCCAAAGTCCTAAAACTACAGAGATAAACAGCAATCCCTTTATCCCATCCATAAAGTTTGGGATTGCTTGACGAGCTACGTTGAGACTTCCATTGGTGTCAGAATTAATTGTTTCACCAGTGGAAGTTTTGTACAAAGCACACTCCAAAATTTATTCTGTCGGTTGATGACGTACTTTTCCACTAATTGGATTTGACTCGACCTCTCCAATAATCTATACTCGTATAGTATATGAGCGATCGAGGGAGTGTCAAGATGGCAGGAAAGAAGATTTACAACGAGCCAAAGCGTAGATTTACCATGACTTTGACACAAACAGCTATTCAATGGCTCTCACAAAAGCAGCTAGAGCTAGGAGCAAACAGTTTAAGCGATGCAGTAGAGCGTATGGCAAGAGAAAAGCTACCCAAAAAAGTGAACAATGAGTAGCTTTAATTAAATATTAGGTTACAGTTTCAAACTCCACGCCATAATCTTTGATTTGGCGTGGGTAATTCACAACACAGCCAACTTAGAAACGTCCACGGCTGCCAGCTTGATTGGGTTTGTGTACAATAAAGCTGAGAACTTGGCACTGTTTGATATTGTCGAAACCGACGATACGGACATATTGATCCCGGTAGTCAGTACGGCAAGCATCAACTTCAGATAACACTTCTTTAGCGGTACGGGCAGCAAACAAAGGTAGCTTCCACATTGTCCAGAAGTGCTGAGTCGGCTCAGAAGATTCGCTGAATTCAATCGCAGGAATGTAGCCCTGATCCAAAATATATTGAACTTGCTTGATAATCTGAGCATCGCTCAGAGGGGGCAAGTAGGATAGGGTTTCAAAACGAATTTCTTTAGGTAAAGTTTGCATTGGGTTTGGCTCTTTGATTACAGTACAGAGATGGAACAGAAGGATGAAGGATTAGAGATAAACAATAAATTTCAATCGGGGATATTTTATGTTCATAACCCGATCGATTTTATCCTGAACACTCGATCGTTCATCCTGAATCGGATTGTTGTTCGTCGAGGGTTGGGGGTTCGGGAATTGTCAGTTGGGTAATGCGTTCCAAATGTTGACGGCGATGTTCCATATTTGACTGCTGAATCCCTGTCCGCACCATTTCTGGTAAAAAATCCACTATTTCTTCCGCCAAGTGTTGCCGCACAGTCATAATCCGAAAGGCTAATTCTTGCCTTGCCCGGAGTAATTCCTCAATATAAGCATCGCCATCTTGGATACTTGTCTGAGCAGAAAAGTAGTTTAACCAATAGGCTTGGGGAGGATCGGTTTCTTTCAATTGATCTAGGACAGTCAGCAGTGCTTGATAGGTGAGGTAACTAATCAGCGTCTTGGTCGTATCTTTCGCAACTCTTTTGAAATCCATTGTTTGACCCCAGCCCCAATCAGTGGTTAGTTACTTAGTTGTTAGTTATTAGCTGTGAGAAAGCAAATATCATTCTTTGCGTACAACTAACAACCAACAACTAATAACTAACAAGCAAGAAAAAATCAAACGGTATCAACAGCTTCAAACTCGAACTTGATTTCCTTCCAAAGTTCGCAAGCAGCCGCTAATTCAGGACTCCACTTGCAAGCTTCGCGGATGACATCGCCACCTTCGCGGAAGAGGTTACGTCCTTCGTTACGGGCTTGGATACAAGCTTCCAGAGCGACGCGGTTAGCGGTTGCACCAGGTGCATTACCCCAGGGGTGACCTAATGTACCACCACCGAATTGTAAGCAAGAATCATCGCCGAAGATTTCGACTAGAGCAGGCATGTGCCATACGTGGATACCACCAGAAGCAACGGGCATAACTCCAGGCATAGAAGCCCAATCTTGGGTGAAGTAAATACCGCGTTCCCGATCTTGTTCTACATGATCTTCGCGCATTAGATCCACGAAGCCCATGGTGATACCTTTTTCACCTTCCAGTTTACCCACAACGGTACCGGAGTGGAGGTGGTCACCACCAGACATCCGCAAGCACTTGGCTAACACGCGGAAGTGGATACCATGGATCTTCTGACGGTCAATAACTGCGTGCATAGCACGGTGGATGTGGAGTAATACACCATTGCGACGGCACCATTTAGCCAGGGTGGTGTTAGCAGTGAAACCACCTGTGAGGTAGTCGTGCATGATGATGGGGGTTTTGATTTCTTTCGCGAATTCAGCCCGCTCCATCATTTCTTCGCAGGTGGGGGCAGTCACGTTTAGATAGTGACCTTTGATTTCCCCGGTTTCAGCTTGGGCTTTCTCAATGGCTTCTTGAACAAACAGGAAGCGATCGCGCCAGCGCATGAATGGTTGAGAATTGATATTCTCGTCATCTTTGGTGAAGTCTAGACCGCCGCGTAAGCATTCGTAAACTGCACGTCCGTAGTTCTTAGCAGATAAACCTAGTTTGGGCTTAATCGTGCAACCTAACAGAGGACGACCGTACTTGTTCAGCTTATCCCGTTCTACTGTAATTCCGTGAGGAGGTCCTTGGAATGTCTTGAGGTAAGCAACTGGAATCCGCATATCTTCTAGACGGAGGGCGCGGAGGGCTTTGAAACCGAACACGTTACCTACGATGGAGGTTAACATGTTGGTAACAGAGCCTTCTTCAAATAGATCTAGAGGATAGGCAACGTAGCAAATATATTGATTGTCTTCACCAGGTACTGGTTCGACATCATAGCAACGACCTTTGTAGCGATCTAAGTCAGTTAATAAGTCTGTCCAAACTGTTGTCCATGTTCCGGTGGAAGATTCAGCGGCTACGGCTGCACCTGCTTCTTCAGGAGGCACTCCGGGCTGAGGAGTTACGCGAAATGCGGCTAAAATATCGGTATCTTTAGGAGTGTAGTCCGGAGTATAATATGTTAATTTATAATCCTTTACCCCGGCAGCATACCCAGCTTTTGACTGAGTTTTAGTGGATGAATAAGACATGTTTTCCTTCCTTAGGAACTACTGAATGTTGAGAGAGGCACTCTTAGCTCTTGACGGTAGTTTTAGCTTTCCTTGCCAAACAGACGTTTAACTGGGTGGATAACCACCCACAATTTCTATTGGGAATTGTGGCTTGAGATTACCTAAGAACCCTTGTTTCAGAACAAAATTGCCTTGGAACAGTCAATTCTGTCGTCCGACTCGCCAGAGTCGGTAAGCGTCGATACCATTCATCGACAATTGCCAATATACCAGGAAGTGGGATCCTTTTAAATTTTAATATTCTTGCAAAATCGATAAGATTGATTTATGAAAAATGAAAAATATTAAAAAATGTTAAAATGTCGTTACAACTATTGTGTTAATATACCATCAGTGGTAAAGATAGCCGATCCCCGATCTGCTCCTTAACCCCAGCAACACCCATAACCAGCCCCCGATCCCCTCCTTAACCGCCCACCATCAGTGGCTCGAAAAGTTTAGCGATCGCGAAAACAACTGATATCGATGGATCGGAGCCAGATTCCTCAAGAGGGGCAACAACTACATAACCCTTTTCAGTGCGATCGCATATCTCAGGAACCAGATTTTGACCATCAACCAGGACTTCGGCAAAAAATTTATCCTAATATATGGATCGCCAACTCTGTAACTAAAAGATATATATTACAATCCGTTACATAACAAAAGCTCCCGATCGTCAACCCGTCCAATCTGTATACAGAGCGTGTATTATCCAGAAGTCACCGACTGTACCCAGTATATCCAGGGCTTGCCCAATAAACTTGCGATCGCAAATTTATTCATCCCCATCCCCAGCATTTTTAATTTAATTTAACAAAGGAAGAGCGTTTACTCAAAATATGTAAAAATACATTTCATTTTTGTCTGTTTTCCCAACAAGGTGGTAAATTAAAAGAGTGAAGCGATGAAGCTTCGAGCGCAAAAGTTTCATCCCGGTAAACATTCAAGTTGGGAGGGATAAAAAGACTGTTCGATCTAATATCTGTCTCATTTACAAACAATAACAACCCTCACCTCGATTCTGATATTTCCTAAACTAATCAGATGGGAGCAATACAACTTACCTCAAGTGAGGTAGAGTGCAACTCCAGAGAGAAGTGACCAAAATAGGAAATCCCTCAGCCGATCGGGTTGTGGGGTTGTTGTTTTAGGCTTAAAGAAACTCCCCACTAACCTGAGTTCGGAGTTCGGA
>DOIX01000323.1:11394-13467 GCA_003511885.1 Cyanobacteria bacterium UBA11153 | reverse complement strand
TTGTTGTCAAGGTTAATGACTTATAAAGCAAGCCCTAATTAGCCATTAGGAATGAGGAATTAGGCATTAGCAATTAGCCAAATAAGGGCCAAAATCGGGGTTTAGTGACTGAAACTCCAGAGTGGGATAAACGGAGGAGCTGCCAAACTTCTATAAACCAGTTTCTCACTTCTGAGGTCGAGTTGCCGCGATAGCGACATAACAATCCCTCTGCCATGGTTTGAGTTACACCTGCTTCTCCTTGTCTATCTGTTGCCATCCAGATATTTCTCGCTTGGTTAACCATTTGAGATGATACAGGAAAGCCGATGTAAATGAGACTGGCGAAAATGGGTTGTCTCGCTAATCCTTGGGGACTATCAAGGATTTCTTGCCCTCCTGGTAAGTATTGTCTGTCAATCCATAAAGGTTTTCCCTCTTGCCAAATTTCTGTATGAGAGTGCCATTCACCTTCTAAAAATCTTTCTCCTCTGGCGGTACGACCAAATCTGGTGATTTCCCATCCCAACCAACTCGATCCCTTGGCTAATTCTACCCGTACATCTTGCTGATACACTGCACCATCGAATACAATCGTTTCTTGAGGTAACCATTCTAAACAAGTACCACAATCTAACTTGATATCAATAGTCTGTCTGGCGGCTTTCCCTGCGGGAGATAGAGGAGATTTTCCCCGACTACCATAAATTTTACCAGCAGCGACGGTGGTAATTAAAGCTTGGGCATTATCTTGAAGATGGATAGTTTGGGCAAGGGAATCACCTCCCACAATTCCACCTGCGGTATGCAATACTCCTGTGTGACAGATAGCTTCCCCTTCTGGATAAAAGGGACGTTGGACTTTGAGGGGCGATCGCGCTTGGGAGTGAATGAGTTGAGTTTTCCCGCGATCGCAAGCATATACTAACTCTACACTACCATGCCATCCTGTAGCAACTTCTGTTTGCTTAGTGGTAAGACTTGTCACTTGGGTGTTCATCGATTAATTTACCGCAGTGAGGGCATATTATAGCATGTTTATGTCGTTTTTTCTTCCGCTTTGCTTGTAATTCTTCATAAAATCCTGACGCGATAATGCCTGAAGGTAATGCCAAGATCCCTACTCCCAATACTGATAATATTCCTGCCAAAACTTTACCGATTGGAGTCACAGGAGAAACATCTCCATAGCCAACTGTCGTTAAGGTAATTACTCCCCACCACATCGCTGCGGGAATATTGGGAAATGCGTCAGATTGAGCTTCATGTTCTGCAAAATACATTAGACTAGAACCGGAGAATAATAGAACAAACCAGACAAAAAATGCGATAATTAATTCTTCTTTTTTAATAAAAAACACTTTAAATATTATTTGCAATGAATCAGAATATCGAGTAAGCTTCAACAACCTAAAAACCCGGAATAAGCGGATTGCTCTGACAAATCGCAAGTCTGGAAAAAACAGAGGTAAATAAAAGGGGAGAATTGCCAATAAATCAATCAAGAGTAAAGGAGTCAGGAGGAATCGCAATCTACCCCATACTGGATGTCGAAACTCTGGCTTGACGGTGCATGACCAGACTCTTAAACTATATTCAAAGGTAAAAATAAAAACAGATATAATATCAAAAAATGAAAAAAGATATTGGTATTCTATCCAAATATTTTGGACAGTTTCTAGGCTAAATGCAGCTAAGTTGAGAACGATTAATAGTAATATTGAAGCATGAAAGAACTTACTTGTCCAATTATTTTTATTGGAGCCTTCGATAATTTCAAATATGTACTGCTTAAATGTTGGCTTCATTCAATTTACAAGGCTTGTCTATGGTATATTTACATCCTAAAAAATGGATACTTGATAGAGAGTTTTTTATATCTTTTATCCGGTAAATACACCAAAGCCAACTGCTATAGCTTGGCTAAACAGAGCTAGTTGAGAACCTTTCTTTTTGTGCTTAAGTCTGCGTTATGGAATGAGAAATAGTTTTAAAAGAGAAAAAGCAATAGGCAAATCCCCATACTCATTTAAAAGTATGGGATTCCATAAATAATATTAAAACCAACATGGTAAGCTGCTGCGCATTTAAACC
>DOIX01000323.1:3387-11188 GCA_003511885.1 Cyanobacteria bacterium UBA11153 | reverse complement strand
ATATTTTCAAGTTAGGGAAAAAGTTATTAAACCTTCTCCCCTGCACCCCTGCTCCCCCTCATTTGAAACAGATAAATTAAATGCGTAACGGCTTATTACATCCCTTTACATCCAGATGTGCAAAGAGCAAACCATTCCAGATCCCATCACAGGAAACGGAATGCTTCCCACTCAAGGACATCTTGTAATAATGCCTGATATCCTAACACATTCGGATGAAGTCCATCATCAGACAAACGATGGGAACACCAATCCATCCCCCGACTCAGCCAACTATCGAAAATATCCAGATAGGGAATCTGACGCTTCATACAAGCAAGGCGAGTTGCTTCCTTGTAGCGGTACTGATCCTGATGATTGTAGTAAAAACAATCCAGAAATGGCATCTTCGATTCATCCACAGGAACCATCCCCACAAATAAAACATTACAGAGTCCCTGCGCTTGATCCAGCAAATTTGCCAATTCCGCTTGAAATCTCTCAAAATCAGTAAAATTCCGACCATTGCTGCGCCCGATACGAGCAGAATCATTCACCCCGACAGATAGGATAATCGTATCGGGAAACCGATTCCGCAGTTCCCCGCGACGGCGAAACTCGTGTTCGAGACGTTCTTGTACCTGCACAATACCATCTCCACGAACACCTAAATTATAGAGGACGTGACCTGGACTGCTTGGTGACATCCACTGCCGTCGCAATCTTTCTACCCAACCGCCGCCTTCAAAATCGCCAAAGCCGTAGATCAGGCTATCCCCCAAGACTACTAATTTTAGGGGTGGTCTATGGATTTGATAAGATTGCTGAAAGCTAGGCGCAACAAGTGTTTGCATAGGCGATAGTACTTGCTCAGTAAATTGTTAACAGATTGATATATTTAGAGAGTTTAATGAATATAGTACGCTATTATCTGCACCCATAAGTATGTAAGCTACTAGTGGAGCGCGGCAGAACTTTCTCACCAGTTTCATTGATACTGGTTTTTTCTCCCCTGCCCCCTGCTCACAACTGATGGGTTATTTCTACCTACCTACACTAGTTCCCATCAATGTGTGGTATGGATGCCAGCCCGGATCCCCACCTCTATACTCATTATGATCCCCCTGTTGGGTGAATGTCATCGCAAGTTGAAAGACTTCATGAAATCTTCATCAGATAAGCTATCAAGCGGCTCCCATTGGATAATGAAGACTCTTAATGGGGAATAGCCCTAGCGGTTGCTAGATCAAGGAGATCTTATATAAACCTTAAACCATTTCAGCCTTTCTTTAGCTTCAGGAGCGACGGCTCAATAGGGATGGGATCCCAAATTTTTGTGCCGCCGCTGCGGAAGGATAAACGAACCAACAATTTAAGTTAATTGCAAACAGTACAATTAGAGTTAGCGTTAAGCGATCAGTTGAAGAACTTGTTCGCGAGGCTTAAGGGATTTGGCAAAAGCATGACGATTCTCAAAAATCTCAAACACCCTATCCACTTGAGTCAACTCAAAAACCATACGAATTGAGGGTGCAATTGAACAGATACTCAAGCGCAGTTGCCGTTTTTGAGCATGACGAAATGCAGCTACTAACATCAGGAGCCCCTCGCTGTCGATAGATTCTACCCTTTCCATGTCCACCAAGATAGCGGCATATTGTTTTGACACTATCGCTTTGGCGATTTGTCGTTTAATTTCAACCGAGTTGGATAGATCGATCTGTCCAGAAAGCTGTATAATATTTAGTCCTGAGTCCCCGATTTTTACTGCCATAGTTTTCTCCTGACCTTAGTTCACCAAAAAAACATTTACAGAGAATAATTTGAAGATAGCGTCTCCATTCCCTAAACGTCCACTCCATAGCTCCATAAGCTGCGGCTGATATGACATTGGATATTAAATTTGTTGAAAGGGGTGTAGGTGTGGGGATATAGAAATTAAATGCGTAGCAGCTTACCTATTTGCGATCTACTTCACTGCCAGGATCTGGCAATCCTATGAGCCGAAGAACTTGAGTTGTCAATCATCTCCCACTCCCTCTGACGGGAGTTGAAGAGATTTAACAGTTGGCGATCGCAATTTTAGTCCTTTTGCTTCCCCATTTCAATTTGCGATCTGCTTGCGCTTGTGACTGGCATAGTCCTAAAATTATCAGATCTAGAAATATTCCCCTAATATGTAAAGATATAATAATTTTATAAAATTTTTGTTTCTTATGATGCCATTAAGCGCAAAAAAGCCGTATTTGTCAATTGTCTGTTGCTATAATAGCCCCTGAAATTTTTAAGTATAGTTGTTTTTGGCCTATCTTGATGTAAATTATAATACAATTGTGGATCTAATACTTAAGCGATCGTTTTAGATTTATTTTGTCTAGTGGATTAAACACGATAAAAGTTAATTCAACAGTGATCTAAATCACAAAAAAAAATGATTTAGATCGCCATATTGACTAGAGATTCCCCAGATAATTGGATACTATGGAGTTCTACGAAAATAAACAGTGAAAACGACATACGTTATTCGCCATCTGGTAGAAAAAGCCCTTTATATTAGGAGACTAACTCCTGATATTGAAAACGAAATTAATTACGAACTTACCCGCTTAGGTTATATTTCCGATGCTGATTACGAAGCACTGGAATTATTAATGTCTGAGATGGACGCAGGCAGAATTCAGTTGGTTCCAACTGCATAAATTCCGATCGAGGTAGATCCCATTTTTTTGCCTGAAAAATCCAAGTATAACAGTTGACAGTTGATAGTTGACAATAATCATACTGAATAAGCTTTTTCGCCACTCCCTGCCAAAACTAGGAATTTTGCACTGCAAGTGGGGGATCCATTCACTTCGTATCAATCTGGAGAATAGTCTCGACAATGAATAGCTTCCTCAGAATTAGCAATTGAGGGACTTACTGTACATTTGAGATGGAGATTGTTAGTGAAAAACTGACAGTTTGTACAGGGTATTTGGTGCATTTGTTTAGCTTTAGCCACGCCGTCTCGTATTGCGGACAAGACAGTCCAAACGCTGAGAAAGAGTATCCCCCATGCCAAACAAAAGCAAATTGGGACTAACAAAGGTTCAATAGCCTGAACTAGTGAATAGAGGAGTTGAAACACAATAGTTGTAAGTTTTTTGTTGCTGGTTGTTGCTTATTGGTTATGGGAAGTCAAACCCAAGGCATTCCCATAACGATTAATTCCCCATTGCCCATGAACCGAACCAAGAACCAACAACCAACAACTAATAACTAAAAAGGAATATCATCCAAATCTTGGCGATCCTCTGAAGTCCCATAGAAAGAAGGTTGACTGGTAGGAGGTTCAAACCTTGGTTCGGGAACTGAATGGGGATAATCTCTGCCTTTAGGAGATGGCTCAGGCTCCTTGCGCGATCGCAAAGGTACGACTACATTACCAGATCTGGCAGTCGTTCCTGACGTTGAGGAATGAACCGAACCAGAAGTAGTAGGGATTTCCGGGCCTATCTCAGTATCAACACCCAGCTTATAGATTCGGGAAGCCACCAACTCCGCACGTTTTTCCTTAAACCCTTCCTGCCTGTCGATTGTATTCATACTCAAACGACCTTCAATGGCAATGCGATCCCCTACTGAATACATTTCCTTAATTTCGTGAGCCAAATTGCCCCATCCCACCACTTTCAAAGTTGCTGGTTGCTCTTCAGCTTTCAGAGCAGGAAATTCCACCAGCATTTGGGCGATAGGAGTTTCATTATCAGAAGTATAACGGAGTTCTGGAGCTTGAATGATTTGTGCCATCAATACGCAGCTATTCATAAAGCTTCCCCCTTGTACCAGTACCTCTTACATTTCATTAAGAATCTCACTTCTCATAGTACAAAAATACCATTGTATCAGATCGATTTACCAAAAAGCTAGGGAGGAGAGTTTTGTGTTTGAAGGATAGGTTTAATCTGGCTTGGCGATGCCCAGTTGCGGGCGGAAAGCGTCGAGTCTCAGAAGCAATCGCACAGCCCCCAACCCCCCTTGTTCCATAAAAACAGCCTCACCCCTTACCTCTCAACTCTAGAGTAGTACTTCCAGCCGAAAATGCTCTATTCCCTCTTCTTGTTCCACAAAATTCTGAACGTAGTTGCGATAATAGTCTAGATTTTCATCCACCCAATCGCTATCATCGCTGTTGGCAAAGATATGGACGAGAGGTTCTCCAGCATCTGGCAAAATCAACACCCAACTCTCATGGTAGGGATTAAGAATCTTCACCCCATCAATTAACTCTAAATTCTGATTGGCATGAGTTTCTACGAGCTGGCGCATCAGAGAACCCTTAATCGTCCAAGGACAGCGCATTGTGTAACTTTTATGACAAACTTGAGGTAGTTCTGTGCGAATCTGAGCAATAGTTCTCTCCTGAATGGTTAGCATCTCAATGAGCTTGGCAATACAAAACATTGCATCAAATCCAGGATGGAGTTGGGGGAAAATATATCCCATTTCCTCAGAACCTCCTAATACCACATTAGGATTAGCTTGAGATGCCTCCATCAAGGCGGCAGGATTGGCTTTGGTGCGAATTACTCTCCCCTGGTGGCGACGGGCAATTTGCTCGATCGCACTGGAGGCGTGGACGGGTACAACAACACTGCTGCGAGGATGAGCCGTCAACATCACACTTACCATCAATGCGGTCAAAGTTTCACCTCGGACAGGATGTCCCAATTCATCCACTAAAATAAGTTGTTCTCCATTTGCCGACACCTGAACGCCAAAATTAGCTTTGAGCGCCTCAACCACTTTACCCAACTGAACTAACAATCCCTCTCGTTCATTTTCCGAGAGACACATTTGGCTCAAACTGGCATTAAGAACAACTGCATCGCAGCCGAATTTGGCTAACAAGATAGGCAAAACTGCACCAGAAACAGCGTAAGCATAATCAATGATAATCTTGCCACCGCTATTGCGAATTGCTTCGGCATTAAGATGTTTCTCAAATCCGGTACTATAAAGTTCGAGTAACTGAGTGGGATAATTCACATTGCCAATTTCGTGAATTGCCGAGCGGCGTAAGTCCTCCTTAAAATAAGCTCCCTCAATTTTCTTCTCTTTGGCCTTGGAGATATTAATCCCTTGAGCGTCAAAAAATTCAATCAGAATCTGATCTGCTCTGTCTGGATGTATCCGGACGTGAATACCTCCTGCCACATCTAAGGTAGGAACTACCAAGCGAGTAATGGGAATGGCGTGAGCTTCCAAATTCTGGACGTGAACCCCTACCGACATCAATCCCGCAACTAATGAGCGGGAAACCATGCGGGAGATGGCTTTTTGGTCGCGAGATATGGCTACTTGGGAACCTGGTTTTAGAGTGGAACCGTAGGCTGCTCCTAGTTTAACGGCAAATTCTGGAGTAATATCGATATTTGCCAAGCCTTGGACACCCCGCTGACCAAATAGATTCCGTTGAGCGGTGTTACCCCAAATTAAATTCATATTCAGAGTAGCACCTGATTCAATATTCTTAGATGGCCAAACCCTGATGCTGGGACTAATTAGGGCTTCTTCTCCTACAGTTGAGAGGGAACCTACTACTGCCCCTTCTAATATTTGAGCGCGACGATTTACTCTGGTACTTCTGCCAATCACGCAAGCACTTAGATGAGATTCATCTCCCACGATCGCACCATTCCACAAAATCGGTCGCTTTAAGTCAGCGTAAGCTCCTATGGTGACGTTATCACCAATGACGGTTCCGGCTTCAATGCTGACTCGCGGACCAATACGGCAGTTATCTCCAATGATGGCTGGAGCTTCAATTCTGGCGGTGGGGTCAATTATGGTATTTTGCCCTACCCAGAGTCTTGACCTTTGTTCCCGGTAGGGTAGTTCCAGTTTAACTTTTCCGGCTAAGGCATCGTATTGTGCTTCCCGGTAAGCATCTAGGTGACCGACATCGCACCAATATCCATCGGCGACATACCCGTACATGGGTTCCCCTTGTGCTAGCAATCGGGGAAATAAATCTTGGGAAAAATCAGATTCGGTGTTTTCTGGTAGGTACTCTAGGACAGATGGTTCGAGAATGTAAGTCCCGGTATTGACTGTATCGGAAAAAATTTCGCTGGTGGAAGGTTTTTCTAAAAACCGACGGATCCGCATTTCTTTATCTGTAATTACTACCCCAAATTCCACTGGGTTGGGAACCCGGTATAGAACTAAGGTGGCTTTGGATTTCCGACTCTTATGAAAGTGAATTGCTGCTGTTAAGTCGAAATCTGTGATACTATCTCCACTGATTACTAAAAAAGTGTCATCTAGTAGTTCTGCTATGTTTTTGACACAACCTGCTGTTCCTAGGGGTTGGTCTTCTTCAACGGCGTAGGTCATTTGCACTCCAAAGTCACTCCCGTCTTGGAAGTAGTCCCGCATGACATCTGGGAGATAATACAGCGTAGCAATCACTTCTGTAATATGATGTCTCCTGAGTAGGTTGATGATATGTTCGGCAATGGGTCGATTGAGAATCGGCACCATGGGTTTGGGAATATCGCATGTCAGAGGTCTCAGTCTGGTTCCTGAACCACCTGCCATCAGCACTCCTCGCATAAGTCCTCCTCGTTTTTGCGCTCCACGGCTTGGTTGCCGTATAATCTGTTTTTTGTTTATCTTTAAGAGAGTTGAAGGAAAGAAAAGTCTCTTATCACTTTTCGCGTCACTTTGACTCGACAACTAGATCGTTAGTTGATGGGGATTCACTTTAATGCTACTTTGACTTTTAGCTGGGATCAATTCCTTTCTTGCTCTCATTAGTCAGGACGAGAAGGCGGAAAGCTATATTAGATAAGTCTTTGGTCGTGTAGGATCGTTAAATAGCGATCGCTAAATTGCGAGGAGTTAAGAGGTCAGGATTGTGATTAAATTAGGGTTTTTTGTTCTATTCGTACTTTATGGCTACGGGGCTTGGCGCTTCTGGAAGGGTTTCGAGCGTACTAGCTTTAGCCGCAGTTTGCCTAGCCGGGTTGCTTTGTCTTTGTTATGGCCTGCTTTGTATGTGGCGAATCAGTCTTATCGCAAAAATTTTAACAAAGCTCTCAAGGGTGGTAGATAGGTTGATAGGTTTTAACTGTTGACTGTTGATGGTTATTATGATGGCAATTAAACCATTGGGCTTCTCTTAACCGAGATCGATTTTTCCTAATCTGCAAAAGTTTTCCTGCTTCTATTGCTGGCACTGCTTGATATAGCGACGGACTAGAGGCTATTGGATCTTGGCTCAGGAAGAAAACTGTAAAATCAAGGGTTTGAGGAATTGAGAATGTCCTAACTGTCCTGGCGGTTGCTATACTATGTATTTTTCGGGAATTGGGCAAGAAATTCAGGGGATGGTTGATAAAAAATGCGATCGCATTGTTACCTCGTCACCACCTATTGATAGCTCCAACATAAAGACTTTGCCCGATGAGAAGCAGAAAAGATAGCAAATGAGGTTCTCCGGTAGTTGCGGTAAAAATCCCCGGATTACTGACAGGTTCCTCAGAAAAGTTATCTTGAAAGCCTTGCAGAGCAAACTTTTGATCGTTGATAATTTTCACTTGTCATCGCAGCTACTGAAGAGCCACCCCGTCGAGGAGATAAAACCTGATACTTTTGCAAATTAGCTACAGAAAGAACTTCATCATTAGCCAAATTTCATTCCACTTTTAGCGACGTATCGCCAGCCAACAAGAAAGAAATACCTCATCATCTCAGTATGATTTTTTCCATAAGTTAACGAATCTCAAAGATATAGCGCTACGCATTAAGGTTAGGACATATTCTCAAACTACGTTGT
>DOIX01000323.1:1863-3226 GCA_003511885.1 Cyanobacteria bacterium UBA11153 | reverse complement strand
GTTAGGACATATTCTCAAACTACGTTGTGCTTAATTCAGGATTGAAGTTAAAACAACGTCCTAACATGTCTGGGTAGTGCTATATTCCCAGAATTAGGATAATTGCCACCAGACGGCGACACCAAACCAAATAGTGAGGATTTCCAATCATTACCTTGACTTGTTAGAGTAAAACAAAGATAGTTAGATATAGAGGAAAAAGCGTGACTCAAGTTTTAGTAACAGGTGCAGCAGGTTTTATTGGCTTTCACCTCAGTCAAAAATTGCTGGAAAGAGGCGATACAGTTATCGGTATCGACAATCTTAATTCCTACTACGATGTCTCTCTCAAGCAAGACAGACTAGCCCAACTACAGCCACAACCAGGATTTACTTTTCACAAGCTTGATTTAGCCAACCGAGAAGGGATAGCAGAATTATTTGCCACAGAAAATTTTGAGATAGTTGCTCATCTAGCTGCCCAAGCAGGTGTACGCTACTCCCTGGAAAATCCCCACATTTATATTGATAGTAACCTAGTTGGTTTTGCTAATATTCTTGAAGGTTGTCGCCAAGCTCAAATTAAACATCTCGTTTTTGCCTCATCTAGCTCCGTATACGGAGCCAATAAGAAAGTACCATTTTCTGTAACAGATAATGTGGATTCTCCTATAAGTTTATACGCCGCCACCAAAAAAGCCAATGAATTAATGGCTCATGCCTACAGCCATTTATACCGCATCCCCATGACAGGTTTACGCTTTTTCACAGTATACGGTCCTTGGGGGCGACCAGATATGGCAATATTTTTATTTACAAAAGCCATCTTGGAGGGCAAACCTATTAACGTATTTAATTCCGGTGATATGCAGCGGGATTTTACCTACGTTGACGATGTAGTTGAGGGAGTAATCAGGGTAATGGATAATATTCCTTTACCTCAAGATGGAGAAACAGGTGCTAGTCAAGTTCCCTACAAATTATATAACATTGGCAATCATCAACCCATTCAACTCCTCAAATTGATTGAAATTATGGAGAATTATCTCGGTAAAAAAGCAATTAAAAATATGTTGCCCATCCAGCCGGGAGATGTCCCTACTACTTATGCCGATGTAGATGATTTAATGAAGGATGTGGGCTTTAAACCCAATACTCCTATTGAAATTGGCGTAGAAAGATTTGTCAACTGGTATCAATCTTACTACCAACTTTAATTATGTCAGAATAAAAAAGTCTCAAGAGATGTCTATTTGTAGGGTGCGTTAGCTTGCGCATAACGAACCATCCACAATATCAACTATAGCAATCCTAAATCATTTGTGGCAATGCCTGAAAACTGCGATCCTTGCTCTGACTGGGTTTCAAGCCGCGCACTTGTTAC
>DOIX01000323.1:0-1649 GCA_003511885.1 Cyanobacteria bacterium UBA11153 | reverse complement strand
TTTAGGATTGCTATATCAACTGTTAAAAAGTCTCAGAATTATGAGATTTCTCCCCAGCAGAAGTCTTCCCAGTCATCCGTTGGAGAAGTAACTTATTTGCCCTAAGAATATCTGACTCGCTGCCACCACTATAATACTTGTGATAATAATAGTATGAACTTGTCGTGTAGCCTTTCACCCCATTAGCAATTATTCCCAAAATTGTCGCACTAGAAATTTTCACGCTATCCAGAGTTTGCATTAAAGCAAAACGATCCGTTTTTGCCAATCCAGCAACTAGGATAACCCCATCAGTATGAGCTGCTAAAATACGACCATCAGCCAGTCCTAATAAAGGTGGTGTATCATAAATTACGAGATCGAATACGGCATGTAATTGCTGCATTAAATGCTGCATTTTATGTGAACTTAACAATCGAGTGGGATCTGGAGGTAATTGCCCCGCTGTTAATACATAAAGATGATTCCAGGCTGGTAATCGCTGAATTGCTTCTTTGGGAGTAAGTTTAGTCGCAATTAAATTACTCAAGCCCACCTCATTTTCCAATCCCAAATTGACGTGTACCTGGGGACGGCGCAAATCAGCATCTACTAACAAAACCTGCCTACCCATCGCTGCCGCCGCTTGGGCGAGATGTAATGCGGTAGTGGATTTACCGTCTCCTGATGTCGCAGAACTAATTACCATAGAATGGATAGGTGTATCTGTACCGAGAAAACGGATATTAGTATGTAAAGAGCGAAATGATTCCAAAAATGGAGAGGAAGTGTAGGATTTTAGGTGTGGGAAATTAATATCTTGGGTACTGATATTTTCTGCTGCGGACATCCTTTCTACTTGCTGGGTTGCTGCCATCAGCTTTTTCAAATTTCTTTGATAGGGAATTACGCCCAAAAGTGGCAATTTTGTCAAATCTTTAAGTTCATCGGGGGAGTGGAATCGATTATCTAATCTCTCGATTAATAAAGCTAAACCGATTCCCAGCAATAAACCTGCGATCGCGCCCAAGGTTATGTTACGCTTTTCGTTAGGCCAGACGGGATTTTTCGGCTCTTGTGGTTTTAAGATAATTTGCCAAGGTAAGGCTTTTTGGGCTATTTCAATTTCCAGAGATTCCCTCACAGCCATAAATCGATTTAAACTGTCAGTTGCCACTTGTAATTCCCGCTGCAAGTCAGTATACCTTCTGGCAATTACTGGCATCTGTTTGACTTGAAAATCGACTAATTTCTGGGCTTGGGCAATCGATTCTTTCCTAACTTGCAAGACTTGTAATTGATTTGTCGCTTCTACTAATTTCTGAGTCAGGGATGTGCGAATCGAGCTTGGCGAATCATTTTCTACTCCTGCTTCTGGTAAGTTTTTACCCAAAACAGTTTTGGCTTCTGCTTCCAAGAGGGGTAATAAATTTTGCTGTTGTTCTTTTAATCTTTTTATTTCGGGATTTTCTGATGTAAATCTTGCTGATTCTATCGCTATTTGAGATTCAATTTCTGCTAATTTGTTTAGTAACTGTTGATAGCGGGGAGCTTCGGTAATTGTCACCGTGGCGACAGCTTCTTGGGGAGATAATTCCAACTGTTTTGTCAGTGCAGTATAGAGGGTGCGAGTTTCTTGTAATTTAACTTCTGTTTCTAATGCTTCCTGA
>DOIX01000001.1:20108-23481 GCA_003511885.1 Cyanobacteria bacterium UBA11153 | reverse complement strand
TAGCCCCTAGCCCCTAGCCCCCACCATCCACTGTACGGTATTCACTACCTAAATTTGTCGTTACGCACTTGCAACAAAACTTAAAGATTTGTTACATTTATTTACATAAGCGAGACAAAGAATAAAAAAATGAACTCACGCGGTTATATCCTCGACGAACAAAAGAAACTGAATAACTTCGCAATTGAACCCCAAATTTATGTAGATGAAACCCTCCAGACTGGTTTTACTGAGTATGCCGAGAAAATCAATGGACGTTTAGCAATGATCGGTTTTATCTCCCTATTAGCTATTGAAGTTATAACTAAAGAAGGCTTGATTCAATGGCTTGCCAACCTCTAGAAAATAGGGCAATCTCCTGGAATCTGAAAAATCTTGACAAACCATCTTGGAAATACAGAAAAACCGGGTTTCTAAAAGAAACCCGGTTTCTTTTAGCTATGTCAACCCCATCCCATTTCCTATACTAATTCCTTCAAAACCGAAGCCAAAATCTCCACGAGTTTATCAATATGTGCCTTCTCAATAATTAAGGGTGGTGACAAAGCAATAATATCTCCAGTTACCCGAATTAATAACCCCGTTTCATAACAACGTTCCAGACATTCCATCCCCCGGCTGCCGGGATTGCCAGGGCGAGATGCTAACTCAATTCCCGCTACTAATCCTAAATTACGAATATCAATGACATGGGGTAAATCTTTGAGAGAATGGACAGCATTTTCCCAATATTCCGCTAATTCCCGAGCATGTTGGAATAATCCTTCCTCCTCATAAACATCCAGAGTAGCTAAAGCCGCAGCACAGGCAAGAGGATGTCCAGAATAAGTATAGCCATGAAATAATTCTATTGAATTTTCTGGCGTACTTTCCATAAAGGCATCGTAAATACCTTTGCGAGTAAATACCGCACCCATTGGCACTGTACCATTAGTAATACCTTTAGCTACGGTTACCATATCTGGTAATATACCGAAATATTCAGTCGCAAAACTCGCACCCAAACGCCCAAATCCAGTAATAACTTCATCAAAAATTAGGAGAATTCCATACTTATCGCAAATTGCCCGTAACTTTTCTAAATATCCCACTGGAGGGACTAAAACTCCAGTTGAACCTGCAACGGGTTCCACAATTACAGCCGCAATAGTTGATGCGTCATGTAAAGTAACAATTCTTTCTAATTCATCAGCTAAATGTGCCCCCCATTCTGGTTGCCCCTTACTAAAAGCATTATGTTCTAAATTATGAGTATGGGGTAAATGATCCACACCGGAAAGTAAACTCCCAAAAAACTTGCGATTAGGGGCAATACCTCCCACAGAAATACCACCAAAACCTACCCCATGATAGCCCCTTTCCCTGCCAATCAAGCGGGTGCGAGACGCTTCACCGCGTACTCGATGATACGCGATCGCAATTTTCAAGGCAGACTCTACTGCTTCCGACCCAGAATTACCATAAAATACGCGATCGAAATGGTTTCCTGGTATCATTTTAATTAGGCGTTCTGCTAATTCAAAAGCCAGGGGATGTCCCATCTGAAAGGGCGGAGCGTAATCTAAATGGGCGACTTGTTTTTGAATAGCTTCGACAATTTTCGGACGACAGTGCCCTGCATTTACACACCACAATCCGGCAGTACCGTCTAAGATTTGCCGATTGTCAGGGGTGGTATATTCCATGTCTTTGGCAGCGGCTAATAAGCGCGGGTTGGCTTTAAATTGCCGATTTGCCGTGAAAGGCATCCAATAGGCTTCGAGATTAGTAGACATAGGTATTGATCCCTTAAGATATAATAGTCAGTTCCGTTCAATTTACAATGTTAATACTAACGGATATAATATAACTCAGTTAGGACTTACACAACGATCTTATTTTTTTTCGTTTGTAGTGAGCGATTTATCGCTCATCTAGGCGATGAATCGCCTACTACTAACTTTTGGTTTTCCTGATACTTGCCTAATTATTGTAGACGCGATTAAAACCGCCCATTTAAAAATGGTGCAAGTTATCAGTTAGAATAAAGAGCCGTTGGGAATACTACAAATTTGGGGTTAGATTGTGGCAGATAAACAAAAACCAAATAAACCGCTCTTTTCACAACATTATTTAGATTATCGCCTTCAGGAATCCCCGGAATGGCAAATAGATGTGGTTGGAGAATTTGAGAAGCTAAAAAAACTTTATCTATCAAAAAAAGATTTATTACCAACCCTAAATGAAGCGCAAACCGAGGAAGTATTTATTAAACCTACTTTGGATATTTTAGGATTTAGCTACATTCCCCAGGTGACGACTCGCGGGAAAGGTATAGCACTACGTCCAGATTATGCTTTATTTAATAGTGAAAAAGATCGCGATGCTGCCTATCCTTTACAAAGTAATGAGACTGCCTTTTATGGGCGAGTAATTGCGATCGCAGAAGCCAAGTACTGGGAACGTCCACTTAGTAAAGTTTCTGCTAACGATAACCGCGATATTTATCAGAATGAAAACCCATCTTTTCAGATTGCCAGTTATCTTACAGGTACGGGAGTAGATTGGGGAATTTTAACTAATGGGAGAGAGTGGCGGTTATATTATCGCCAAGCATCTTCTACAGCAACAGAGTTTTATCAAGTGGATTTGGTGGAACTTTTGGAAGGGGAAAATTTAGATAAGTTTAAATATTTTTGGTTATTCTTTCGCCAGGAAGCTTTTGTTAAAGACTCCCAAGGACGGAATTTTTTAGAACGAGTGCGGGAGGGTAGTACTACTTATGCCACGCGAGTAGGAAATGAGTTAAAGGCGTTAGTTTTTGAGCGTATTTTCCCTGATTTAGCGGGAGGTTTTGTCGCTGATGCTAGCCGACGCGGGAAAGAGGTAACATCGGTACAGGTGTATGATGCTACCCTATCTTTTCTTTATAAATTGTTATTTTTATTGTATGCTGAGGCGAGAAATCTATTACCGATTGAGGGAGATTATCGAGATTATAGTTTAATTAAGTTAACCCAAGAAGTGGCTGATAGTGTTAATCGTCAGAGGAATTTGAGTCAAACTTCAACGGGAATGTACGATCAATTATTAAATTTATTTCAAATTATCGATCGCGGTGATACTGGGTTGGGTGTGCCACGTTATAATGGCGGTTTATTTCATTTTGATTTTCATCAGGAAGAAGATTGTATTGAGTATCGGGCTAATCATTTCTTATCTCAATTTAAAATATCGGATGCGGTATTAGCCCCAGTTTTAGATAAGTTAGCGCGATTTGAAGGACAACCAATTGATTATAGTTTTTTGGGTGTGCGACAATTGGGATCTATTTATGAGGGGTTGTTGGAATATCGGGTAGTTATTGAAGAGATCCCCCCCCAACCCCCCCTTA